>JBGQCW010000093.1:0-7286 GCA_041495565.1 Candidatus Acidiferrum sp. | reverse complement strand
TTTGCATTGAGCCAGAAAGAACTACAACGCGTGGCAGTCATTTCCAGATGCGTGAAGGGGGAGTTGGCGTGTGCCAGAGCTGCCGGACTCCTTTCCTTGAGCGTGCGCCAAATTAAGCGCTTGAAGAAGCGTATGCGCGAAGACGGGGAGGCGGCTCTGGCACACGCCAATCGCGGGCGACCCAGCCACCGCCGCCTGCCCGATGCCGTGCGCGAGCGCATCGTGCGGTTGGCACGCGGCACCTACGCCGGCTTCAACGATCACCACCTCTGCGAGAAACTTGTGGAACGCGAGGGCTTCTCGCTCCGTCGCGAGACCCTTCGCCGGCTACTGCGCAAACACGCCACGCTCGTGCACTCCCCTCCCTTCTCGCGCTTCCGATACAGCACTAAGACTTGACTTTTGCCGACAGTGAATGGTTTTTTCGATTAGTTTGGACGCATACCGAGGGCTTCATACCCGGAGTTGGGGTTCTAGCGCGCCCCGAACCATCTGACTGAGACTCGTAAGACTGTATGGCTTTTGCAGGATCGCCGCGCCCTTTTCTACCAACGAAATCAGGGCTGCTGCTTCATGGGTGTAGCCGGTCGTAAAGATCACTTTAATGCCAGGCCGCACTGCGGACATTTTCAAATAGGCTTCCGGACCACTCAGCGAAGGCATCACGACATCCATAACAATCAAATCGATCTGATCGGAATTCGTTTTGAAGAGCTCGAGAGCTTTCATGCCATCGGACGCGACAATCGTGCGATAGCCAAGCGCCTGCAACATTTCCTGTGTCGAAACTCGAAGCCCGTCGTGATCTTCGGCCAACAGGATTGTTTCGGTGCCCCTTAAGGGCTGTTCGTCACGCGCTGTCTCGTGCGGCTCGTGATCTCCGCTGTCGGCTCGGAGATACACCCGGAATGAGGTTCCCTTTCCCGGTTCACTGTATACGTAGATAAATCCGCCATGCTGTTTCACAATGCCGTATACGGTTGCCAAGCCGAGCCCAGTTCCCCGGCCCAGCTCCTTGGTCGTAAAAAAGGGTTCAAAGATGCGCTCGATCGTTGCCGCATCCATCCCGCTGCCGGTGTCGGATACCGAGAGCAAGACATAGCTCCCGGGCTTGCCGTAGGCATGATGGCTGCAGTATTCCTCCCCGATTTCGACGTTTTGAGTTTCAATGATGAGTTGTCCACCTCCCACCATGGCATCCCGCGCATTCAGGCAGAGATTCATGATCACCTGCTCCACCTGCGTGGGATCCGCCAGCGTAACTCGGAGGTCTTGAGCGGTAAAAACCTGGACTTCGATATCCTCTCCGATGACCCGCCGGAGGAGCTTCATTTCTTCCTCAACGAGAACGTTCAGGTTCACTTTTCGGGGTTGCAGGATTTGTCTTCGCCCAAACGCGAGGAGTTGTGAGGTCAATTTCGCAGCCCGCTGAGATTGCTCACGGATCCTCTCAAAACGTTCGCGTAAACGAGTGTTTGGTCCTGCTTCTTCAGAGCCCATTCCCGCCCAGCCCAGGATGGCGCCGATTATGTTGTTGAAGTCATGCGCTACACCCCCAGCGAGCCTACCGATCGCTTCAAATCTCTGCAATTGTTGCACATGCTGTTCCAGGCGTTTGCGTTCCCTGCGATCTTCGGCCTCCCGCATCTCGCGCTGCACCGCCGGAACAAGGCGCTTCAGATTCGTCTTCATGACGTAATCCTGAGCCCCTACTCTCATAGCGTCAGCGGCCACATCTTCGCCAATGGTGCCGGAAACGAAAATGAATGGTATCTCGGCATCTTTTGCTCTTACGATTTTCAACGCCTCACTCCCCGAGCAGTGCGGCATGGAATGGTCAGAGATGACAATGTCCCATTTTTTATTGAGAGCCTGCCCCAAACCACTAGCCGAGTCCACGCGCTCAGAGTCGACCTCGTACCCGCCCTGCCGCAGGAGCAGAAGCAGGAGTGCGGCATCGTCTTCCGAATCCTCCACCATCAGAACTCGAATAGGTACCCCCATTTAGGCCCTCCCTGGCGGAGGCTCGTTCAGAACCAGCCAATACAGACCGAGTTGCGCGGCCGCGGCGACGAACTGATCGAAGTCCACCGGCTTCCGCACATAGCTATTCGCACCCAGGCCATAACCGTTGATGCGATCCTGCTCCTCGTTCGACGACGTGAGAATGACGACCGGCAGCAATCTTGTTCGATCATCGGCGCGAAGGCGGCGAAGTACTCCCAGCCCATCCAGCTTGGGCAGCTTCAAATCAAGCAAAACGACCTGGGGCATTTCCTTGGTGTCGCGGCCCGCATAAGCGCCTTCGCCAAACAGGTAATCCAATGCCTGCACACCGTCGCGGGCGACCACAACTTCGTTCACAATCTTGTTCTTCTTCAGCGCTCGCACCGTGAGGGCTTCGTCGTCCGGATTGTCTTCGACGAGCAGGATGAATGAGTCTCCCATGATGCCCTCCTGAAACTGTCCGATTCAGAGCGTGAAGTAGAACGTCGCGCCCTTTTCTACGGCGCCTTCGGCCCACACGCGGCCCCCGTGGCGGCTAATGATTCGTTGCACCGTCGCAAGCCCCACGCCAGTTCCCGGGAATTCCGTAGCCGCGTGGAGCCGTTGGAAGGTACCGAAAAGCTTGTCGCTGTAGGCAGGATCGAACCCCGCACCATTGTCGCGGACAAAGTAAGCCATAGTTCCATTCACATGAATTGTGCCGAACTCGATCTTGGATAGTGCGCGCTTCGAAGTAAATTTCCATGCGTTTCCCAGCAAGTTCTCCAAGGCAAGCCGCAATAGACGAGGGTCCGCACTTGTTTCCAGTCCTTCCTCGATTCGAAATTCTGCCTGGCGTTGCGGTTCGACATTCTGGAGTTCGCACGTGATAAGGCGGGCAAGGGAACTGACGTTGACTCTTGCGATGTGAATTTCGGCGCGTGTCATGCGTGCGAGATTCAGGAAGTCGTCAATCATTACTCCCATCCGCTGTGTCGCCGTACGGATCCGGTGAAGGTGCGCTCGTCCGTCGTCATTGAGCAGCGCAGTACAATCTTCGAGTAGCGCTTGGCTGAAGCCATCGATGCTTCGAAGGGGAGCGCGGAGGTCATGAGAAACGGAATAGGAGAAGGACTCAAGCTCCTTATTGGCTGCCGCAAGCTGAAACGTGCGTTCGTCGACGCGTTGCTCCAACTGATCGCGAGCGTTTTGCAGAGCGCCATCACGCTCTTGGATCTGTACCAACATCTCGTTGAAGGATTCAATCAACGTGGATAATTCGTCGCGACCGGTTGGCCGCGTTGCTCGGACCGTGTAGTTCTTGTCGCGAGAAACGACGCGCGCAACCTCTGCCAGATGCACGATGGGCTCAGTGATGGATCGCCGGAATACGGAGGAGAGCAAGAGCGCCGTCCAAAGCGAAGCAGCCAGCACAACTGCCGCAATGATCGCGTAACGCCGTAGTTGCGCATTCAACGTCCGCAGATCCGATCGGATGTACACGATGCCAGTGGGCTTGCCCTGAAATACGATCGAATTGGTGACGATGACGTTGCCGTCCTTGAACAAGTGAGTTTCGGCCTGGTCCGCCGAAACGAAAGGCGGCAATTGCGTATTGGGGTCGCGCCGGTATGCGGCGAAGATCTGGCCATCGAGTGAGTAGATTCCCGCGGACACAATGTTGGGTGCGGCCTTCAGAGCGGACAGAGTGTTTTCCGCCGCGTGCGAGTCGTTGAAGACCAATGCGGTCACACTGTTCGAACCGGCAACGCGAGCTTGAATCGAAAGGTTTCGCACGATGGCTTCGCGAAACGTGAACAGGTCATATGTAACAAACGTTGCGCAGGCCATCAACAATGCAGCACCACTGACCAGCATGTTCATCCGGGTGAGCTTCTTAGTGATCGTACTGTCTTGAGTTCTGGCCATCGTCTGTCAATCGCCAGGCTGAGAATTTCTTTTCACCGCGATTGCCACTTTGAGTAGCTCGGAGCTCAAATTCAGGCCAGCGCGTTCGGTGTTCGTCAGGTTGACCTCGAATCGAATCTTGTCCTTCTCCAGAACGAACTGAATCATCCCGCCGCGTTCCGAGAAACGGGGCATGTCGCTAACCGTGAGCACCTTCAATTTATCGAGTAACGGAAGAATGTCTTTGAGCCGGCCATCCTCGGACGAACTGATGAAGAGGACCTGGCAACTTGCTGCGTCCTGGGGTCTTGAGATTCGCTTGGCTACTACTTTTCTCTGGTCTATGAGTTCACCGGCAAGAGTTGAATCGAGAGTTCGCCCAAACGGGTCCTGGCCAATCACGCAAACAGCGAACGAATCTCTCCTTGCCGCCGGAAGAGTAGCGGACCAATCGACGAACCTGCCAAAGTTGTAGAGATATACAGCCTTGACTTGATATTCGGTTGGTTTGGATTGTTGGCCGTCAAGGATCGAGGCGAGAAGTGCGCACGCGATCGCAACGGTCGTAAGCCGGGGCCCAAATCCCATGGACCAACGAAATGCGCGCCCTCGTTGCGAGGGGGGCAAGGAACGCGAGCCGGAAATAACTCTCGTGGACATCAGTTTTTGCTAGGGCGCCAAACAAGTTTTGCGTAAACGTTTCGCTTGATCCCAACAAGCCCACCCGGATTACCACCAAATTCCGCGTGATGCGGCTGCAACAGATTATGACCGGCGACGGACAACTCCAGTTGTGGAGTGACGTGCCAACCCAGTCGTGCGTCCATCGTTCCGTAGCTGGCAACTGTTTGGGCTGGCAGGTCGCTGACGTAACGATAAGTCTGGTCAAACTCCAGTTTCTTTGGCAGGTTCACGAAAGATTGAATCACCAACTGGTGGTGCGGGCTCGATCCCCCAACAATGGGCCCGCTCGTTGGGTCATTGCTCCCGGCCTTGTTTTCCAATTCCATGTTCAGGTACGAATAGGAGAGTTTCAGCTCCCACCATTCCACCGGCTTCCAATGGGGCGCCAGTTCGAATCCGTTCGTGGCGCCCTTGATTCCGTTTCTAGTAAACACCGGAAGAATCGCATGCACCGGAGCGGGCAATGGTTCGAGAAATGGCGCGCCGACCTGAAAGCTGGAAAGATAGTTGTAATCGTTGTGAAACATCACGACATCTAGATAAAAGTTGGCCGTCACCAGTGCCCGGTACCCGGCTTCATAGCCCATCAATTCTTCGGAACGGAACTGGCCATCGCCGATCACGCGCAAATAAATAGGCAGTGGCGTTACCGTCGCAAAATCAGTGAGTTGAATGTCCTCGTCGAGACGGGAAGGGGTACGGACCGCTCGGGTGAAGGAGGCCCAGAAGGCTTGTCGCGGAGTGCTGCTCCAGAGCACACGTGCGCTCGGCTGGACCTCGAAGCCGGTGTAATTGTTGTGTTCGAATTTCGACCCCACGGTCAGTGAGAGCCGGTCGTCAAGAAAAGTAATCTCGTCTTGCAGGAAAGCGCTGTAGATTTGGTCCGTCAGGTGGTGCGGTAGGAAGTCGATCGTGGGCACAAGCGGGACAAAACTGCCAGGACTCACGCGAGCCCCAAGCCCCCAAAGGAAGTCTTGCTGCTTCGGCAGCTTCAAATGGTGAAGGAAATCGATGTCGAAGGTATTACGAGTCTCTCCGATTTCAGGTTCGAAGTGGCGTGTGCGGTCGTAGTAGGCCTGAATCTGAAAGTCTGATCGCTCATTTAATATGCGTTTCCAGCGACCTAGAAGATTCCCCCCCGTCAAATCGGCGTTCCCGTCAACCGTAACTTGGGAGGGTGGCGAGTACAGTGCGAACGTGGTCGTTTCGCCTGCAACCTCCTTGTAGATGTCGCCTTGAAGCGTGAAGCTATCACGAGCGCCCTGATTCCAGTCTGTCCTGAACCCGGCCTGGCCCATTCGCCAATCATCGAAGTTTCTGCCATCCGAATGGAACGCGGGACTCCGGGTGAAGCCCATGGCGTAAAAACGGTAGTCAAGGCTGCGACCGTTCCCGCCCCCATAGCGATAGCTGGCGGTGGCCTGGTCCACATTGCCGCCGCCCAAGGACACCATCGACCCGTGGGTATCTTTGGCGCTCTTGGTAATGATATTGATGATTCCATTGACGGCATTCGCTCCCCAAATGGTGCCGCCAGGCCCGCGAATCACTTCAATCCGGTCAATGTCCTCGAGCGGCGTGGCCTGGACCTGCCAATAGACGCCTGCGAAAAATGGCGTGTAGACGCTCCGCCCGTCGATCAATACGAGTAGTTTGCTGGCTAACACCGCTCCAAACCCGCGGATGGCGACGGACCAGTGATCCGAGTCAACTTGAGCCACCTCAACCCCAGGCGCCAGCCGCAGCACTTCGGGAAGGCTGGTCGCGCCGGACCGCCGGATGTCTTCCTGGGTTATTACATAAATGGCGGCGGGGACTTTCCGGAGTGTCTCCGGTTCCTTGGATGCTGTCGTGACCTCAAGGTTTCCGAGCTCCTCCAGGCTCAATTGCTTGAGCTGCCCCTGGCTCTCACTTCTTTGCTGGGGGACATCGGCCCGGCTCTGTTCCATACTCGCGAGTAAGAGCAAAGAAACCACAATAGTTGAGACCGTACTCCACCATGTAGATTTCTTGCGTGACGCAGGCATGGGACATCGTAGCCGCTTGCTCATGCGTGGTTTCCTCGGGTTCCGCGAAGAAAGCTTTCCCGGCTTTGCGGGAGCGGAACCTAGCTGGCGAGCACACGTGGAGAGGAATCAAGCAGGTGAAGCGCACCCGTTCGCGCCAGGCAAAATTTCTGGAAGGGACTTTCATCGTGCCAGAAGGTGGCGCAATGTCAAGGCCGACGAAGGTAGTGGCGGCGTTGCGGTTACCCTCTGACGCGATCTGATCCACCTAGAAAAGAAAAAAATTATTGTCAACTGTGCGGTGCCCATTGCCCGGCAAACCACAACCAGGGATTAGGCATTCCGTCCCCTAGGCAGCACGGTCGTAACGTTGATGTAGGCCGCCCAGTCTTCGCCGTCCAATCACGCGGCCACAAGCTACGGATCGAACTCTGCCGCCCGGGGTTTCTTTGTTCAGCCCCAGATGAGTTCGGTCTTCATGGTAATAGCGGATGTATTCCGAATGGAGCCGTTTCAGATGTGGCTCGTTAAGCACGATCACATGATCGAGGAGATTGCGACGAGAGCGAAATGCCCGAAGAAAGAACCCAAACATCAACCGAAGATGGCGGAACATGGACCGGAGTTATACCTGAATACGAACTCGATGGGCAGGCATAGGATGCTGACTATAAAGCAGATCAGGGTCTTGGCGAAAGACAA
>JBGQCW010000092.1:0-7366 GCA_041495565.1 Candidatus Acidiferrum sp. | reverse complement strand
TCAACTCTTGAATGGAAATGGTCAGGACGTCCACTCCGCCATGATCGCCGTCGAAAAGGCGAACCTCGCTTTCGAGATGATGGTCCAGGTTCGCAACAAAATCGTTCAGGCTTACCAGCAAGTGTCGGCGATGCCTTTCTAGAAGAGAAACAGCCTTCACTAACCCGGATCCCAATCAATCCATATGGAAAAGTTTCAGCAACAGATCATCGCCTTCCTGAAAGGCCTCACCGTCCGCCAGAGAATCATCCTGGCAGGCAGTGTGTTGCTGGTCGGTGGCACCCTGTGGCTTTTTGTCTATCTTTTCAGTGGCGGTGATTACAAGACTCTCTACTCTGGAATGGCTCCCGCCGATGCACAGAGTCTCGCCCAGCGCCTCTCGGCTCAGAACATTCAAAATCAGATGTCTCCGGACGGCGCATCCGTTCTCGTGCGCTCCGATCAGCTCGACAAAGCTCGGATTGAAGCCGCTGCGCAAGGGCCTCTCGCCAGCGGGCGCATGGGTTTCGAGCTCTTCGACAAGCCGAATTGGTCCGGCAGCGATTTTTCCGAAAAAGTGAACTATCAGCGCGCACTGGAAGCCGAACTCGAACGCACCATCCAGACCATGAACGGCGTTGAAGGCGTGCGCGTGCATCTCGTTCTTCCGCGCGAGTCACTCTTCAGCGATCGCGAGCGCTCCGCAAAAGCCGCCGTGGTTTTGAAGCTCCGTGGCGCGCGCCTGAACGACCAAATCACCGCTTCGGTCGCAAATCTCGTCTCCAGTGCCTGGGACGATCTGTCGCCCCAGAACGTCACTGTGGTCACCACCGACGGCCTGATGCCGGGTCCCGGCCACGGCCGCACCAGTCTCACGGCTGCCGGGAACCAGGATCTTGAAACCGCGCTTGCCGAGCGCATCGTTCAAACGCTTGGTCCAGTCATCGGCAATGACCACGTCAAATCCAGCATTACGATTGACTATGATTCGACTTCCGGCGAGAGCACGCAAGAGCTCTACGATCCGAATACCACCGCTGTCCTCTCTTCACAGATTTCGCAGGAAACCGTTGGCGATCTTGAACCCGCGGGCATCCCCGGAACTCCCAGCAATACTCCAAATTCCCAGGGGAACGCAGCCGCGGCGGCGCAGGCCAAGACCGCCAGTACGACGCAGGGCATCCGCAGCGAGAGCAGGACTTTTGCGGTCAGCCGCACCACGCGTCATCTCCTGGAACCGGCTGGACGCATCAAGCGCGTCGCAGCGGCAATCCTCGTTGACGATGCAATCGAATCAAAAACAGAAAACGGCCAGACGCAGGAAACACACCGCAAGCGCACCACCGAAGAAATGAAACAAATCGAGGAACTCGCCAAAGCTGCAATTGGCTTTGACTCCCAGCGTGGCGATTTGTTTTCCATCCAGAATATTTCGTTCCGGCAGGTCCCTGCTGATCTGCCCGCTTCTCCTGGCAGAATTCAGCGCTTTCTCACTTTCGCCGAGCGCTGGACCGGTCTGCTGCGTTACGCCGCGCTGTTCGCTCTCTTCGCCCTCGTCTACCTGCTGATTCTCCGCCCCGTCAAGAAACATTTTATCCGGGTCCTTCAGGGGCCGCAGCTCGCCGCCTCGCCGTCCGGCGCTGCGGTTGGTCTCGATGCCTCTTCGGGTTCTTTTGAGCAGGAGGGCCATCTCACCGCTCTTCCCTCGGAATCCATGACGGAAGTCTCCTCCGAAGTGCAGCGAGCGGTTTCTCTGAAGAAGCAGATCGTCGCGAAAGTGAAGGAAGATCCCGAAGTGGCCAGCCGTCTCATCAAAAACTGGATTGGCGGGGAAGGGGAGAAGCGATGACCGAAGCTGCCAATGAATCTCTAACGGGTTCCCGCAAGGCGGCCATTCTCCTGGTGCTTCTCGGCGATGAGGCAGCGGCCGGTGTCTACAAAAAGTTGCCGGAAACCGTGCTTCGCATAATCACGCAAGAAATTGCCAATCTCGAATACATTTCCCCGGATATCGCCGCAAAAGTGCTCCAGGAATTTCATCGGCTCAGCCTTACGCAGGGCTTTCTATCGCAAGGAGGCCAGGAATACGCAAGCAAGCTGCTCACGAAGGCCTTCGGTGAACAGGCTGCGCGGGCACTGCTCGAAGAAGTGACCAAGACTCAGGAAGTCAAGGATCAAAACTTCGACACTCTTCAAAAGACCGACCCTCAGGAGCTCGCTAAATTCATTCAGGGCGAACATCCACAGACCATTGCGATGGTCCTGGCCCACTTGAGCACGCGGGCGGCACGTTCCGTCCTCATGCTTCTGCCGGAGAAAATTCGTGGCCAAGCGGTCAAGCGGCTTGCCCAAATGCAGCAGTTCTCGCCCGAGATGGTCAAGAAGATCTCCGTCGTTCTCCACCGCCGGCTCTTCACCATTGGGCAGCAGAGCCGCCGTGCCTATGGCGGCGTGAAAGCCGTTGCGGATCTCCTGAACCAGATCGATCAGGAATCGACCAACAGCATTCTCGAAACGATCGAGCAGAACGATACACAGCTTGCCACCTCCATCCGCAATTTGATGTTTATTTTTACCAACTTTCTCGAGGTACAGGATGCAGGAATTCGTGAATTGCTCGGGCAGGTCGACAAGAAGATTCTGGCGACGTCTCTCAAGGGCGCTCCCGAAGATCTCAAGAATCACTTTTTCAAGTCGATGTCCTCACGTGCCGCCGAAATGCTGAAGGAAGACATGGACGCTCTGGGCCCGTTGCGATCGCGCGATGTCCACGCCGCACAGCATGAAATCATCACCGTCGCGCGGCGTCTCGAAGCTGAGGGGAAAATCGTGCTCAAGGCCGAGCAGGAGGAATCCTATGTCGTCTGAACGTGCGCCTGCCAATGGCGCCAGAGCTCATTCCCAGCCGTTTCACTATCACTCCGTCTTGGAGGGGAGCGGCTCCGCCGGGGACACCAACGGCGGCGATTCGCTTTTTCCCTGGAACCATCATGACTCCGACGGGAAGCCGAGTGTCGAGCAACGCGAAACAAATGCTTTCGAGCGCGGCATTCAAGAAGGTGAAGCACGCGCACGCTCGGCTTTTGACCAGCAACTCGGTAACTTGCGAGCCTCGATCGCCGGTTCCATCGAACAGTTCAAAACTCAGCGCGAGGATTATTTCGCGCGCATCGAGCCGGAGGTTGTGCAGCTCGCACTCGCCATCGCCCGGAAAATACTGCACCGCGAAGCACAGATGGATCCGCTTCTTCTCACCGGCATTGTTCATGTAGCTCTCGAAAAGCTTGATGCGGGAGCCCACGTGCGCTTGCGCACTCACCCGGGTGACATTCATTTCTGGAATCAGTATTTCTCCCAACCCGGTTCCTTCCAGCCCGCACCCGATTTGATTGGTGATCCAACTCTTCAACCAGGCGAACTGGCTCTCGAAACCGAAATCGGCAGCACCCAGATCAGCCTTGAAACTCAGCTCAAGGAAATTGAGCAGGGCTTCTTCGATCTGCTCGAACAGCGCCCCCGGGTGCGCTGATGCCCGAATCGCCTTTCTTGAAGCCGTATTTCCGGCGCCTTGAGGAATTTTCCACACTGCGATGGACCGGCCGCGTCACGAAAGCCGTCGGGCATCTCGTCGAGTCTGACGGCCCTTTCTGCTCGGTCGGTGAAGGCTGCGCCATCCTCACCGAGGATGGCCAATCCTTTTCCGGGGAGATCGTGGGCTTTCGCGGGCGCACCGTCCTTTCCATGCCGCTGGAGCGTCCCAGTGGCATTCGCTTTGGGGACCGCATCGTTACTCGTGGCACTCAACCGTCGCTGCGCATTGGGCCGGATCTTCTTGGTCGTGTCATCGACGGCTCTGGAAAACCCATCGACGATAAACCGACTTATCGCGCCCGCGAATATTGGCCCTTGCACAGGGATGCGCCTCTGCCGCTCGAGCGCGTTCCCATCCGTTCGCCCCTGAGCTGCGGTATACGGGCAATCGATGGTTTGCTCACCTGCGGACGCGGTCAGCGCGTCGGAATCTTCGGTGGCAGCGCTGTTGGCAAAAGCACCTTGATCGGCATGATGACGCGCGCAGCCTCTGCGGATCTCACGGTGCTCGCTCTGGTCGGCGAGAGGGGGCGCGAAGTGCGCGAATTTCTCGAAGATGCGATTGGTCCGGAGGGTCTCTCTCGCTCCGTCGTGGTTGTCTCTACTTCGGATCAATCGCCCCTGCTTCGCATTCGAGCGGCATTGGCCGCCACGACCGTCGCTGAATATTTCTGCGCTCAGGGGAAGAACGTATTGCTCGTCGTCGATTCCCTGACACGTTTTGCCATGGCGCAACGGGAAATCGGGCTTGCAGCCGGTGAGCCGCCGACGGCCAAGGGTTATACGCCCTCGGTTTTCACGCTTCTCGCGCGGCTCATCGAGCGCGCTGGAAACTTCGGTGCCGGCAGCATCACCGCTTTCTATACGGTTTTGATGGAAGGCGACGATCAGCAAGATCCCCTGATCGACGCCGTTCGTGCTCTCCTCGACGGGCACATCATGCTCGACCGCCGCTTGAACTCGCGCGGCCACTATCCTCCCATCGCGGTCCTTGATAGTGTCAGCCGTCTCATGCCGGCGGTCTCTTCGCTGGAACACGTCGAAAAAGCAAGGCGTATTCGCCAGCTTCTCGCCGCATACACCGCGTCGGAAGATCTCATCCGCGTCGGCGCCTATCAGAAGGGTGCGGATCCCCTCCTCGACCGGGCCATCGCCGCTCTGCCGCTCATCAACAACTTTCTCCAACAGAAAAAAAACGATCCTGCGCCGTTTGAATTGACGCTTCAGTCTCTTCAGGCTCTGCCGGGATAACCTCTCATGGCCTTCCTCTATTCGCTACAATCCGTTTTGCGCCTCCGACGCAGCCTTGAGCGGCAGGAGGAGCAACGTCTCTTCGGTGCCGCAGCGATCGTTGCCAGGCTGCGCGCGAACATCGAGCAGCTCGAAGACAATCATTTCGATCAGAAGCGCCAGGCATTTCAGGAAATGACTTCGGGGTCTTCGGGCGCCGCTCTGCAGTTCATCGCTGTTTGTGATGCCGCCTACGCGCGGGCACACCTGGCATTGCTGTTGCAGCTTGAGCAGGCTGAGAAAAAAAGGATGGAGCAGCTCGAGCTCTACAAGCTTGCTCGTCAGAAACGTGAAACGTTTGACGGCTTGCGGGATCGCCAGGAAGTGGCCTACAACCTGGATTTTGCGCGCCACGAACAGCAGCGCACCGACGAAGCCTTTCTTCTTCGCTTGTTCTCCAATCCCATCGAATAATTCTTGCCGGTCTGCCCGGCAAACGTTGCCCAATTCGCCGGGAAGGCACGTGAGCGTACCGCTGCACTAATCCCCACGGCCGCGCATCTTCCTTCTACTCAAGTGATTGCCGCGAACACCGCCCCGGTGCATGCCGTCTTTGATTTGGCAGCAGATTTGCATCACTTGTCTCCGGTTGCATGGACTAGACGATGGAATTTGTATCCATACCGAATCTCGCTACAGCCCCGCAGGCTCCGCATTCCGCCGCGGGCATACCCTCGTCCGACAAATCCGCCGACTCCGGCGGTACACCTTCTTTCGCACAAGTTGTTCGCGAAGTCCTCGTTCGCACCACGACGCAGAACGATACTCAGTCTGCCCATACCACGCATTCCAGCAGCTCAGCAACATCAGGAAATCAAAGATCACTTTTTCCTGTTTCTCGCGAAGCCCGGGCAGCGTCGTCGCAGCCTGTCGACCCATCGGCCTTAAATCTGCTTTCCTTCACCAACCAGAGTGCGATGATGCCGCCGCCTACATCGGCCACATGTAACTCTCAAACCACAACGGCGACTGCAGATTCTAGCGCTCCGCAGTCCGCAGCTCCGTCCCCGGCGGATGCTACTCCTGCTTCGCCATCCGCTTTAGCGCAGGCATCTCTGCCCCCACCTTTAGCGGATCAGACAATCCAAGCTGCGATGGATCAACTCTCCGCGTCCAGATTCCCCGACACATCTACTTCGCTCAGCGACAAAAACCTCGTTGCCGCAGGTCAACTACAAACAAACGCGAGTAACCTACCAGGTGATCCTTCGGCGTCCAGGAAATCAATTGCTGACCTTCAGATGATGTCCGGCCCGCCGGCCTCTCCCAACGGAGTGCCCATTTCATTTGTTCTACCCCAAATTGCCCAGTTGCAGCCCACTGCTCCGGCAAACGCATCCGCCACCGCAGGCCCCCTGTTCACTGCCCCTCATTCCGCAATGACGCAGGCCACCACCAAAGCTGCGCTCGCCTTGGCGCCGCTCTTTGCCGCTCTCCCGGCGGCTTTTGCTCTTCCGGTCTCAAATATGAAGAACGCTCCACTCGCGCCGGCAGGCCCTCAACCCGTCGTTCTTCCCGCGAATTCTCCTTCCTCGAATCACTCCGGTTCACAAGACAGTTCTTCGGATACTGGCGCCCAAAAACCTGCTGATTCCTCCGCTACCTCCGGCCCCACCATCTCGCGCGACGCATCGGCTTTTTCCCAGGCGTTAGCCACCGCCAACGGCGCGAAGCCAGAGGCTGCGCCGGCCGCCGCGAATCAGGCCTCAGTCATCCCCGTTGCCTCCGTTCCGCCAAACGACCGCCCCGCCGCATCGGCGGCAGCTTCCTCACCCTCTGCTCCCGCCAACCCGCCCCAACCGGCCTTTCACCCACTCGACGCCGCTGCGAACCGCATCGTCAGCGACGCGCAACTCTCGCAAAACTCCGGTCACAGCGAGATGCGCATCGTCATGCAGACGGAGAAGCTTGGGGCAGTCGAATTGCGCGCCCGCGTTGCAGGCAATGAGATTGGTGCAGCCATCACTGTCGAGAAACGCGACGCTCATGCCGCTCTCGCCGTCGAGCTCCCCGCGCTCCAGCAGGCGCTTTCTGAAAAACAACTTCGCGTCGATCAAATTGCCTTGCTCCACGGCTCGCTTCATTCCACCACCGGCGATGCGGGCGCGCAATCACAGGCGCACCAAGGCGATCGCGGCACCCGCCGTGCACAGATAGCGCAGTCTTTTCTTCGTGACGACAGCGGCGCATTTGCTTCTTCTCAGTCAGCCGTTGAAACCTGGGGAATATTCGATTCGCAGGGAAGATTAAGTGTGCAGGCCTAGCGCCTGTGCATGAAAGGAAATCCGATGACTTCAGTCAATCCCATTCTCAGCACCGCAACACCAGCTACGGGAAGCACTTCCGCTTCGTCGTCCGCGAGCAGTGCTGCAAACAATGTGCTCGGGCCAAACGCGTTCATCACCTTGCTCGCCGCGCAGCTTCAATCGCAGGACCCGCTCAATCCGATGGATCCGAATCAGATGGTGACCGAACTTACCTCCATGAACACGCTGCAACAAATCAT
>JBGQCW010000091.1:0-7436 GCA_041495565.1 Candidatus Acidiferrum sp. | reverse complement strand
CTCCGTCTTGGTATCCACGCTCGAGGTGGCTTCATCCAGAATCAGGAAGCGGGGATTGTGCGCCAGCGCGCGGGCAAAATTGATGAGCTGCCGTTGCCCAACCGAAAGCGTTGAGCCGCGCTCGTTTACGCTGGAGCCAACTCCCTCCGGCAGCGACCGGATGAAATCGCCGAGCCCAATCTCTTCTACGGCGCTTTCTACGGTAGAGCGATTAATGCCCGGCGTACCGAGGCAAATGTTCGTTTCGATCGTGCCGGTGAAAAGAAACGGATCCTGCAGCACGATGCCGAATTGCCGGCGCAAGTCCTGCAATTCGATCCTTCGAATGTCCTTGCCGTCGAGAAGGATTTGTCCGCGCTGAATGTCGTAAAAGCGCAGCAGCAGGGAAATCAGAGTGGTCTTCCCCGCGCCGGTGTGTCCCACGATGGCGATGGTCTGCCCCGGTTCCACTCGGAATGAGACATCGCGCAGGACCCAGTCTTCCTCGGCGGGCTCCGCGACGTTGCGGTAGCTGAACCACACGTTGCGGAATTCAATCTCGCCTCGCGGATGATCGAGCGGAATGGCGTTGGGGTCCGATTCGACCAGCAGCGGCTCATCCAGCAGTTTGAAGATGCGCTCGGAGGCTGCCATTGCGGACTGGAGGATGTTGAATTTCTCACTGAGGTCCTGGATCGGCCGGAAAAAGCGCTGGGCGAACATCGTGAACGCCGTAAGAACACCAAGGGTGAGCGGGCCGTAGAGAATCCGATTTCCGCCGGACCAGAAAATCAAAGCAATGGTGGCGAAGCTGAGGAATTCGACCGCTGGATAAAATAGGGCGTAGGCGAGAATCGCATCGCGCCAGGCGAGCATATTGTCGCGATTGCGCTTCTCAAATTCCTCGACGGCTTTGCGTTCGCGGTTGAAGAGCTGCACGACGCTCATTCCGGAAATATATTCCTGAAGGAATGCGTTGATGCGGGCGATGGCCGTGCGGATGCGGCGATTTGCGTCGCGGACGAATTTGCGGAAAATCATGGTGACGATCAGGATGCCGGGCAGCACGGCGAGCGTGTCGAGCGCCAGGCGGCGGTCGATCTTGAAGAGCAGGCCGGCCATGACCACGAGGAGAAAGAAGTCGTTGATCATGGTGACGACGCCGGCGGCGAAGAGATCGTTGAGGGCATCGACGTCGGTGGTCACGCGCGTGACCAGCCGGCCGACGGGATTGCGGTCGAAGTAGCTCATCGGCAAACGCTGCATGTGGCCGAAGATTTCGCGGCGCATGTCGTACATGGTTTGCTGGCCGACGCGCTGCATGATGCGAATCTGGATGTATTGGGCGAGGAAGTCGAACGCCAGCACGGCCAGAAAGAGCAAGCTAAGCCAGCCGATGCCCGACCATGCCGATGCTTCGGGGAGCACGTGATTCAGCGCGGGGACAAAATAGCTATCGATGGCTTTTCGAAAAATGAGCGGCGGGGCCAGTTCGAGCGGGGTGACGATGGCTACCAGGATGAGCGCGAGCGCCACGCGCCCGCTGTACGGCTTCATATATTGCAGAAGCCGCCGCATCAAGCGCGCATCGTACGCTTTGCCGAGGGCCTCTTCTTCGTGCAGGTTGTTCATGCGCGTTCGAGCTCTTCTTCCAACAACTGTTTCTGATACAAATCCGCATAATAACCGCCGCGCGCGAGCAGCTGGTCATGCGTTCCGCGCTCGGCGATGGCGCCGCCGATGAGAACAACGATCTGGTCGGCGTCGCGGACCGTCGAGGTGCGGTGTGAGATCAGAATCGTCGTGCGGCCTTGCATGATTCCGCGCAGTCCGCTGAGGATGCGCTCCTCGGTTTGCGTGTCCACGGCAGAAAGCGAATCGTCTAGGATGAGGATGCGCGGATCGCGGATGACGGCGCGCGCAATCGCAGCCCGCTGCTTCTGGCCGCCGGAGAGGGTAATACCGCGCTCGCCGACCATGGTTTCGTAGCCCTTTGCGAAGTCCACGACGTCACCGTCCAAGCTGGCGAGTTCGGCTGCTTCCCGAACGCGCTGTTCTTCATACGCAGGCAGGCCGAAGGCGATGTTGCCGCCGACGGTCTCGCCGAACAAGTAGGTGTCCTGCGGCACGTAACCGATGGACTGGCGCAACGTTTTGAGAGGCCACTCGCGAATCGGACGGCCGTCGATCAAAACCGAGTCGTCCGGCGCTTCCCAGAGTCGCGCGATGAGGGCGGCGAGCGTGGTTTTGCCGCTGCCCGTGGGGCCGACGATCGCGAGCGTGGACCCGGCTGGGATTTTCAAATTGATGCCGTGGAGTACCGGATGAGGACCGCTGCCGTTGGATTTTGCAGCGCCATTTGAACTGGCTCCGGAAAGATTAGTTGGATACGTGAAGGTGAGATGGCGGAATTCGATTTCGCCGCGAGGCTTGGTGCCTTCCGGGACTTTCGCATCGCGATCATCGATATTCGGCTGGGCCGTAAGGATGTAATTCAGCCGGCCCATGGAAGCCGCGCCACGCTGAAAAATATTCGTGACCCATCCAAGGGCGATCATGGGCCAGACGAGCATGGTGAGGAAGCCGTTGAAGGCAATGAGCGCACCGAGCGAAATCTGGCCCCGGAGGAGCTGATGGCCGCCCTGCCAGAGCACGATCAGAAAGGTCGTGCCAATGAGCGCCTGAAGCGAGGGCATAAACATGCTCCAGGTGCGGATGAGGCGGATGTTTCGCGAGACATACTCGCGGTTGGGTTCGTCAAAGCCGCGAATTTCCGCTTCTTCCTGTGCGTAGGCGCGGACGACGCGCACGCCGGCAAGATTCTCCTGGACGCGCGCCGTGAGCGTGGCGAGTGCTGCCTGGATTTTCTCGTAGAGGTCATGAATTGTCTTGCCGAAAAACCACACGGCGACCGCCACCACCGGCGCGGGAAGCAGAACCCAGAGCGTGAGGGAAGGCGAGAGCGTGACCATGACCAGGATGGCCATGATCATGGTGCTGATGGTCGTCGCGCTGTACATGATGCCGGGGCCGAGCACCATGCGTACGGCGTTCAGGTCGTTGGTGGCGCGCGACATCAGCTCGCCGGTGCGATTGCGGACGTAAAATTCGGGCTCGAGTATCAGCAAGCGCTTCAGGAGATCGTTGCGGATATCGAATTCGATGTCGCGAGATACGCCAATCAGCGTCCAGCGCGCGGAGAAGGAAAGAACTCCTTTTATCGCAACACATAAAACGACGATGAGGCAGTAGATGCCAAGCGTCCGGCGGCTTTTCGGTGCATAAAAAGGAATATAGCGGCTCAAACCCGAAACGAGTAAGCCCGGTGCGGCCGCAGAAGAAGTTGCGGAATCTATCGAATGCTCAAAAGGCGCTGGATTGCCGGCGAGCGTGTCCGTCATAACGCCAGTGGCGAGCGGAAGCACGTTTCCGACGATGCCCATCAGCACAACCATGAGCAGGCCGAAAACAATGCCGCCAGGGTAGCGCCGCAGATACGGCATCAGGCCGCGCAGGTCTTTGTCGGGGGGAGATTCCCTGGTGCTCTTGGGCGCCCGATCGCCGGTGGCTGGCGGAGTTGCGCTCATCGCAGTGACGACCTCGCATCCTGCATCGAAGCCGACTCGAGAAGGAAGTGTTCGTACGTCCGGTCGAGCGACTGGTAGCGCTTCGTCGCGGGATTCCACCGCACCCCTATCGGCAGCACGTGCGAATCGATGGCGCCTTTCAGCGGCGTGAAATAAAGTTGCAGGCCCTTTTCAGCGTTTTGCTCGTATTGAAGCCGCCAGCCGGTCACCGGCACGAGTGGCGTCAATCCCAGAAAACCTTTCTGGTTTTTCAAGTGTTCATCGCAGCGCAGAACTTCCGCCCATTTCCCGTCGGTTTCTTCCGCCACGACGACGCGCGTCACGATCGTTCCCGGCAAATTGTTGGTGGGCGTTTTGGGCACGATGTTGGCCGCAAGGAACTGCCGTTTCCCGTTTTTCGCAAGGTCTCCGAACAGTAGCACCTGCGTCTCGCTTCCCAGGAGCGCCTGCGCCGCCAACTGAATCTCTTCGGGGACGGTTGGCTCGGCCGGTTTGGTGTCCGCCTGCGCCGCAGGCTTTGGTGCTTCAGTGCCACATCCGGCCACAAAAATGGCCAGGGACAATAGACTCAAAAAGAATTGCAGCGGGATTCTCCGGGTCAGGGCAGAACCAGCACGGCAGCCCCCACTTGAGAAGGACGGAGCGCCGCCCGCCCCGTTAGCATAGGAACTGTCGCTTAGTGAAGTTTTTTCCATCAGAGACTTGGCGCCGCAAGCGCGATTTTCACCACTCGCCCGGGCTTCCCATCTTTCTCCGGCGTGCAGAGCACTTCCATCCCCTGCGGCACATCCGGACCCGCCCAATCCAACGCGTAATGCAACAATTCTAGCTGTTGCCCGTCCTTCGTGGAAGGTCTCCTCGCATCCGGTTGCCTTGAAGTTGAAGGCACTACCGCTGCGCCAGAATCGCATCCAGCCGCGCTTCAAAGTTTTCCTCTCCTTCGGACCACAGTTCGCTGCGCTCCACCGGCAGCGCTCGCTCGACCGCTTCCACCCAATGGAACAATTGTTGGATGTTCTCCCGAGTCTTTGCGTGATATTCCTTCAAGTTTCCGCTGGCCGCCATCCACTGCCGGAAGGTGTGCTCGATCGGATGATCCGACGAGTTGAAGGGATTCGAGGCCGCTCCCGGCGCCAGCAACCCGCCATGTCCCGTAAAAAAATGCTCGAAGCCCAAGTCGGCCATGAAGTGTCCCGCCGTCGCGGCCAGCCCATCGTCATATTCCGGCCCGTGGCACGCCAGCAGCAGCGGCTCCGGTTGGTGCCGCCACTTCAAGCTCTCGATATCGAATCCCCACAAATCCCATTTTGCGCCAGCGATATACGCGGTGTCCGCGTTCAAATGCTGCACCGCCAGCGCCGCAACCTCCGCAGGTCCCACTTTTAGCGGACGCAAATCCCACTCGGCTACAGGGATCTCCGTTGCGTCAACGGCCTGCACGATCAGTTCGCTGAAGGCGTTCTCTGTCGCCGAAAGCGGCGCCGTTGTCAGGAATCGCGCGAACTCAGCAAGCATCGTTTCCAAGGAAAAATCGCGCGTCCACACGCGCAGGTAAGCATGATTGGCCATTAGGGTTGATACCTTTGGGATTATACCGGGCCGGCAGGGAAGTGGCGAATCAGCGGTAGTAGCGCCGGCGTTCCGGCGGGCATCTTGCTTTTCAGCTCCCCCTATTCGCGCTTTTTGCGCGCGTGGGGGGTTCCGGCAGGGTGAAGCCCGAAGCAATCTCTTTCAGCCGTTCGCGCAGGGATTCTCCGATGCCGGCAAAGACCAGGTTGCATGCCTCGCGGAGTTTTTCTTCGGCGCTCGCCGCAATTCCAGAAATCATGTCGCGCGACTGGTGATCCAGCGAGGCCACCGTGGCCAGCATCCACTGGTTCGAAACGTTTTCCAGTTTGCTCTTATAGTGCTCGGCTGCGTGCTCGCCCATTTGGCCGTACACGCGCTGCATTTCTTTCTGATGCGCATCCGTCATCGACTTCCACGAATCCAGCAGCGGCGCGAATCCTTCCTCCACTTGTTTTCTTGCATCCGCCACCCCGGCCTCCAGTGCTCCATCCATCCCAGTTTGGAAGCGCCGCAGGAATTCCTGCTGCTCGGAGGTCACTCGATGCGCAAGCTCCACGCGTGCCGCGTTCATTTCCGCCCGCGTATGTTCCGCCGACCGCCGGAGTTCCTCGCCGAATCCATCCAGTTCCTGACGTCCCGTGCGCTGGACCTCATCCGTAAAAGCCGCCGCCGTGGTGTCCGCCGCCTCCGCAAAGAGGGCCCGCGCGCGTTCGAACGATTCTCGAACCACTTCTTCCATCTGTGTTTGCGTGTGTCCCACGAAGTTGCGGCTGGAATGATCTAGCTCGCTCGCAAACACGCTGGACATCTCGCCCGCCTTCTCCCGCAACTCATTCGCAGCCTGCTCTACGGCTCTGTCCGCTTGATTCTGAATCTGCGTTTGCGCCTTCTTCTCGTACCATTCCGCAGACTTAAAGAGTTCCTCGACCACTTGGTGTTTCAAATCGCTGACTCTTCCTTCCAGCTCCGTCAGGTTGCGTCCGGTGATCGTTTCCGAAGAATCCTGCAGAATTTGCTCCACGCTCCCCAGGTTCTCCCGGAAGCGCCCCAGCGATTCCGCAAACGCCTCATCCGCCGAGTTGCGGATGCGGTCCTGCTGCAGTGTCAAAGCAGCATCCAGCAGCGAACGCCCTCCCGCCAGCCGGTGAATCGCTTCCTCGGTCCGGGAGACGTGCGGCTGCACCATCTCCTCGACTTGCCGGTCAAAAGTGGCCAGCGCCTGCCGGCTGGATTCTTCAAACGTGGAGCGAATGCGATCGTTAATCTCTTCGATCAACGAGCTCGAGCGCCGGTGCAATTCGTTACGGTGCAGGTTCAGCACGTCATCCAATTGCGCCTGGAATCCCGCGAGCGCCTGCTGTTTGGCGTTTTCGAGCTGCGTCGAATGGTTCTCGATCTGCTCGCTCGATTCGCTGGCACGCGCCAGCGCCGTTTCGAGGCGTTGCGACTGTTCCTGAAGCGCGTCTCGCAAGGCAGCCATCTTTTGCTCGGATTCTGCTGCCGCGCCTGCCGCCGATTCCCTCACCGCCGCGGTGTGACGCGCCATCTCTTCCTGCAACTGAGACAGTACGCTGCGTGCGTGCTCGTTCAGTCCGCCTGCTGCACGATCCTGCGCCTCCGCAAGCGTGCTCTCGATCGCCGCGCGCCAGCGCGTTTGCGCTGCCTCCAGTTCGCTCGCGAGCTGGCCGTTCCATGACGATTGCGCCGTCGCCAGCGCCTCTGCCGTCTGCTGCTTAATCTCGTTTGCTGCTGCGCTTAAAGCCTCGCGCTGCGCGGCCACCGTCTCTTCCTGTCGCTTCGCCGCTTCATCCGCCGCCCGCGCTACTGCTTCCGTACGCGCAGCGATCTGCGATTCCGTCTGTTCCTCCTGAGTCTTCAGCCGTGCAGCAGTTTCCTCGCCCTGAAGACACAGCGTCCGTAATACTGCCGCCATGTTCTCCAGTTGGCGCGCATGCTCGCCACGCTGCGCCGCACCTTCCCTCGACAATCTCGATGTCAGCTCTCGCGTGAGCTGTTCGAGTTGCGGCGCCAGCCACCGAGGCAATTCATTGCGCAGCGCTTCGGCCGCGGCCGCATGAGTCGTGCGCGATTGCTCGTCAGCTTCCTCGTGAAGCCTCGCGATCGCATGCGATGCCTCATTGGCTATTTCCGCGCGCCCGGCGGCAAACTTTTGTTCCCACTGTTCGAAAGAGAGTCGCCGTTCCGCCGATACCGCCTGCGAAGCCGCTTCCCGCGTCGCCGCCTGAATCTGCTGTTTGGCGTCGGCCACCAGCCGCGCGACCTGGCGTGCAAGCTGCAAGG
>JBGQCW010000090.1:0-7457 GCA_041495565.1 Candidatus Acidiferrum sp. | reverse complement strand
GCTGGACCTCTCCTGGTATTTTCGCGGTGCGCGTGTTCGGCTCGAAGGGCTTGATGCACTATGAGATTGACTTCAATACGTGGGATACTCCCGGCCAACTGCACAAGAATTCGACGCTTTACATTCAGCGAGGCAAAGATGGCTACGCCAAGCGCGAAGAGTTGAAGGTTCCGGAGAGCGACATGTTTCGAACCGAACTCGAAATGTTCGCCGATAGTTGTAGGACGGGTAAGCCCGGCGAATTGAGCGCTGCCAACGGCAATTTTGCCGTTGCCATCGTTTACGCGGCACTGCGCTCCATCGAGAAAAACGGGCAGTACACGCGCATCGCGGATGTGGTCAGAGAAGCGCAGGCGCGGGTTGCCGAGAGGATTCACGATGTTGCCTAGCCGCTATTTCATTGACATGACGCAGCCGGAGATCGCCGCGCAACTGAAAAAGAACCCGCTGGTCATTTTGCCGCAGGGCAGCGTCGAGCAGCACGGTCCGCATCTGCCGACCGGCACCGATATTTTTGCTTCGAATGTGATCGCCCATGCCGTCGCCGAGCGCATGGACGGGCTCGTGTTGCCGGGAGGCCCGCTCGGCGTGACGCCATTGCACATGCCCTTCGAAGGCACGATCACGCTCACCCCGGACACCTACATGCGCGTGGTTACGGAAACCTGTGCCTCTACCGCGCAGCACGGTGCGAAGTATCTCCTGATCCTCAATTGGCACGAGCTCAATATCCCTCCGCTCGGCGTCGCCGCGGACTTATTGCATCGCGAATACGGGATGACCGTGCTCACCGTGCAAGCTTGCTTCGTCGCCGAGGATATGTTCGGCAAGGAATGCGGCGGACTCACCCATGGCGGCGAGATCGAAGCCCTGGCGGTGCTGGCCTACCGGCCGGACCTCGTGCATCTGGATCGCATCGACTATTCCTCGGACCATGCGCATGGGCACAAGATCGATGCGCTTCGCCGCACGCGCAGCTATCAGCCAGTATTGTCCGATGTGCGCTCCATCGCACCGACCGGGTGGTACGGCAGTCCGCAGCACGCCACCGTTGAGAAAGCCCGCCGCATGCTGAATGATGTTGCGGACGCGATCGCCAAACAGTCCGCGGAAATCTTCAAGCAACTCGACAAGCTTCAGGGCGGAGTCGCGGAAATCAAGCAATTGAGCAAGGTGCGCTAATGGCGCGCGTTTTCACTCTGGCGGAAGCGAAGCATCTCGGGCTTCCCGGGCGCAAGGCGCTGGAGATCGTGTCGGGAGAAAAAGGTGCGCGCGGGATTACCCTGCGGCTCGCGGAGATACCCGTTCCCCAGCCCGGTGAATCGCTCCGCGGCCCTCATCAGCATTCCAACTTCGAAGAGTGCATTTACGTGCTGTCGGGTCAGGGCACGACCTCTGCTGACAGTGGCGAATATCCGCTCAAGCCCGGAGATACTCTCCTGGTTCCTCCCGGCGAAAAGCATGTAACGCGAAACACCGGCAAAGAGCCGCTCCTGCTTTTGTGTTTTTTTCCTGTTGGCGATATCACCAGGAGCACCTCGGAACCAGGTACTTCTTCTGGGAATTCAAACAGACCATGACCGTCGACGTGCTGTGCTTGCGCCCGGAGGCTGATTTTGAGCGCGCCGGCGCTTTGCCGCTCGCTGCGCTCAAAGTTGTCTACCGCTCGTCAGAGGATGCCGATGTGCCGGCCCTCCTGAAGAATGCACGCGCCCTGGTCATTCCGGCGGTCGGTCCCAAGCTTCCGGTGACTCTGTTCGAAGCCACCTCCGTCAAGTTCGTCCAAGTTACTGGCGCTGGTCTGGACCGTCTCGATTTGTCGACGATGAAGCGGCTTGGTATTTCTGTGGCAAACATTCCCGGGGGGAGCAACAGCTCGGTTGCGGAATACGTGGTCACGGCCGCTTCCGTTCTTCTGCGGCGGCTTGCCTGGGCCGATGCCGAGATCCGCGCTGGCAACTACCGCGCATTTCGAGCGAGGATGATCGCTGAAAATCTTGCCGGGCTCGATGGACTTGCAGCAGGCATCGTCGGGCTCGGCGCAATCGGTTTGGCCGTCGCGGAGGCGTTCCACAAAAGGGGCTGCCGGATCTGTTATTACGATCCCGCTCCGCGCAATCCAAATGCCGCCAAGGCGCTGGGAGCAGAATCAGTTTCACTCGACGAATTATTGAAAATCGCCGATGTCGTCACGTTGCATGTGCCGTTGCTACCCGCCACCCAAGGGCTTATCGGTGCGCGGGAGCTTGCGGCGATGAAAGCGGGGGCCGTGCTGATTCAGGCGTCGCGCGGTGGCATTGTGGATGAAGCGGCGCTCGCGGAGTGTCTCAAGTCCGGCCATCTCGGCGGCGCGGCAGTCGATGTTTATTCGACCGAGCCACCTTCGCCCGGCAATCCGCTCCTGTCGCTCCAAGGTGATGCTGCGCGCCGGGTTTTGTTCACACCGCACATCGCTGGTGTCACCCGCCAATCCACTACATTTCTTTGCCGTTCCGCGTGGCGCAATGTCGAGCGCGTGCTCATTGCCAATGAACCACCGCTGGATCGTGTCTGTTGAGCAGGGAAGTGCGGTTATCATCGCCACTCAAACCGCACCACGCATCGGAGTGGGAGAATAAAGCGTGAGTCACGGAAAATCCGCAACGCAGCGCAAGCCGTGGTACGCCGTGCTCTACGTGCAGGTGCTCGTAGCCATCGTTGTCGGCGTTCTCATCGGGCGGTTTTTCCCGAAGACCGGCATCGCGCTCAAGCCGCTCGGGGATGGCTTCGTTGCGCTCATCCGCATGATGATCGCGCCGGTGATTTTCTGCGTGGTGGTGCAAGGCATCGCGTCGATGAGCGACCTCAAGAAGGTCGGCAAGGTCGGCGTAAAGGCGTTGATCTACTTCGAGGTGGTCTCGACGCTCGCGCTGATCGTGGGCATCGTCGTCGCGGTAATTCTTCATCCGGGCGCCGGGCTTAATATTGACCCAGCGACCCTCGACCCCAAAGCCGCCGCGACCTACGTGGGACGCGCCAAAGAAACGGGTATTATCCCGTTCCTGCTGGGGTTTATCCCCCGCACCTTTGTTGACGCGTTGGCCGGCGGCGAAGTTCCACAGGTGCTTCTGATCTCCATCTTGACGGGTTTTGCGATCGCTCGCATGGGGGAGTTTGGTGTTCGCGCTCTCCACGCCATCGAAGTCGCGAACAAGGTCGTTTTTGGAATTATTCGCATCGTCGTCCGCGCGGCGCCCCTGGGCGCTCTTGGCGGCATGGCCTTCACCGTCGCCAGTTATGGGATGGCCTCGCTTTCGAATCTCGTCAAGTTGATCGGAACGTTTTACCTCACCAGTCTGATTTTCATCGTCGTCGTCCTCGGAGCCATTGCCTACTGGGCAGGTTTTTCAATTTTTCGATTCATTGCCTACATCAAAGATGAGCTTTTGATCGTGCTGGGAACCAGTTCGTCCGAAACCGTGCTCCCGGACATGATGCGGAAGCTCGAGGGCCTGGGCGCATCGTCCTCGATTGTGGGTTTGGTGTTTCCGACCGGCTACGTTTTCAATACCGACGGCACCAACATCTATCTCACATTGTCGGCGCTGTTTCTGGCTCAGGCGACCAACACACACCTCACGCTGAGCCAGATTGTGGGCATCCTGCTTTTCGCTCTAATTGCGTCGAAGGGCGGCTCGGGCGTGACCGGCACCGGCTTTGTGACGCTCGCGGCGATTCTGGCGGCCGTCCCCGCCATTCCTGTACAAGCCCTTGCGCTTCTGGTTGGCATCGAGAAGTTCATGAGCGAATGCCGCGCTCTTACAAATGTCGTCGGCAACGGTGTAGCCACCATCGTGGTCAGCCGCTGGCAGGGAGAACTAGACACCACAAAGATGCGCGAGATCCTGGCGCATCCAATTGAGAACGGCGAAGCGAAGGCTGGATAAACAATCGTTCATTTGGCCGGAACTTCCAGAGTGCGCACGAGCCAGGGAATGATCACCTGCCGGAAGATGACCGGATCGGGCCAGATTTTCACCTGCCGGCCCAAGTGGCCGCCCTGCGGGTTGATCCACGCTTCTTTCGGGACGTCGCCGCTGTTAAGAATCAAGTAGGCATCGGAAATCGGCACCTGCGTGTCCAAGACTCCGGCGATGACCAGCATCGGTGCCGTCGGCTTGCCGAGCAGGCCCTGCGAAACGAGCGACATCTTCGGGAAGATCACCGCCAAATCGTCCACTGTCTTGGCTCCTTCATAAATAGACATCAAAGCGGGACCAAGACCGAACAGATACTCGCGATTTCCCAGCGTTTTGTTCAGCACAAAATCCTTCTGAAAAATCGCATCTGCTGGCGGAGATTGCGCGACGACCGCTTTCAGGCGAGCGTGCTCCAGGATTGCCAGCTTGGTGGCCCAATACGCGCCGAAGCTCTGCCCATCCATGCCGATTCTCGTCTTATCCACTTCCGGCCTTGTTTGCAGGTAATCGATCACGCGGGAAAACATGCGTTCTGCCGTTTCGCTGGCTTTAATCGGCGCTTGGCCAGTGCCCGGCGAATCTACGCCGATAAACCCGATGCCGTACGGCAGGATCGCGCCGAAGTTTTCGGAGAGATCTTCTTTCCGGCTGTCCAGACCACTGATGGCGATCACTAGGGGAACAGGACCCTTCGCATTTTTCGGGAGCCGCAGATAGCCGACGATCTCTGAACCTTCAAAGGGAATCCGGACGACTTCCAAAGGAGGGTCCTGCAATCGAGCGTGGGCAAGAAAGGCCTCCAGCGCCTTGGCATAGGCGCGCTGTTTTCCCGGAGACGCGGGCGTGGGCCAGCGGCCAAACGAATAGAGCCGCCACGCCTTTACGTATAGGGCGCTTGCCTTGGCGGGATCAGTGCTTTCTGTCGCTTTTGCTTGTGCCATGTAGCGGTCGGCAACCGCGCTGAAAGCCGCCGCCCATTCGTCGTTGTCGGACGTCTTGATCGAAGCAAACGCTTCCCGGACGTCGGCGGGATCGAGCCCGATCAGCGGATACATTCCATTTTCCGCGCGCTTGATCGCCTCGGTCTTGATCTCGTCGAGAGTACGTTCTTTTTGCGCTTGCGCAAACGCCGCGCTCGCGGCCACTAAGGCTGCCACGGATGCGAACAACAAAACGCCAATTCGATGCCCCATGTTCATTTTCCTCATTGTGCCCTCTTCCACTTCTCAAGTGCCGCGTCGTAATACGAAGAATCGTAGTATTTCTCCGGAGCCGGAGGGTGCCCGCCCCACTGGCGTTCGACATCGGCCCGCAGTTTGAGCACGTTTTTGAAGCCGTCCAAGTCCAGGGCCGCGTCTTTTTCGTATCCACCCGGACGCGTCATGCTGAGTTCGTAAGTCTCGGCGGCCACATCGGGAGCAAGATGCGACTGCCTCATCATCAGCTCGATGACCTGCTGTTTGTTGGCGGGTGCCATCAGCCAGCGTTGTGCTTCGATGCAGGCTGCGAGATATCTCTCCAGCGCATCGCGATGTTCCTGCGCCCACTTACGCTGAGTGAAGTAGCCGGCCGCCTGATATGGTCCGATGAGATCCTGCACCGAGCCGAGGCTGACGAAGCCTTCGTGTTTGGCAACAATCGAACTTGGTGGGCCGAGCATCGATCCGGCGTTTTCTTTATGCTCCCTCATGGCGATCAGCCGCTGTGGCGTCGCGCCAAAGGGCTTGATTTCATAGTCGCGCCCCGCTTGCAGCCCGCTCAACAATAAAATCTTTTTCATCTGCAGCGCATATGCCGTGTTCGGCGCGTCGACGATCAGCGTTTTCCCGCGCAAATCTTTGATGGATTTGATTTCCGGCTGCACCATCAATTCGTTCTGCGAGCCTTCGCCGCCCATCACGATGATCACGCCTTGATGAGCGAGCTCGACCATGGCGACGGCATTGTCCACCGCCAGATAAGCGAGATCGCCTTTTCCAGCGGCCAGGTTCGCGCGCAGCGCGTCGGAGTTCGGCAGGTTTTCAGTTTCTACTTCGAGGCCGTACTTCGCGAAGATGCTCTGCGTCTCTGCCACGACAACCTGCAACGGGCGCCCCAGGAGCGTAAGTACTTTGATTCTTTGCGGACTCGGCGTCTGCGCGAGTGCCGACGCGGAGAACAGAATAACCCCGGCAGCAACAAAGAAACAAACAGAGTGCCTAATTCCCATGCGAACTCTCCTGAGGAAGTGGAGGTAGCCTCTGTTCCATTGTCGCGGCCCCTCGATTCCCGAGCGTGCAACGCCTGCCCTCAAACGGATTTTCATCACGGCGCGCCTTCGTTGAGTTTTTCGAGCGACCATTCGCTCACCGGCATCGGATCAAGGATGGGCTTCCCGAGATTGGGACAGCTCAGGGCGTACAGCCCGGTGTCCGTCGCCGTCCAGAGGATGTTGCGGTCCCACTCGATGAAGACGTTATCCACAGTGCGGTCGTAACTTCCAAACTTTTTCAAGTCGCCGCCCTGCGGAGGAATGAAGTAGCCAACTTCTTCGGGCTTATTGAGGTCCCCGATGTCATAACAGCGGAGTCCGGCGATGAAATAAGTGTAAGCGATGAATTCCTGGCGCGGTTTTCCCGGGGCCTTGAGATGGGGCGGATTATGAGCTCCGAAGCGGCCCCGCTTGAAACAGAAATCCCGGTAGGGTGCCTCGGGTGGAGGCACCGGCCGGGGAAGCTGCGCAACAGCAACCGGGTGTTCCTCGTCGCGAATGTCGATCACCCAGTTGGGGAGATAGATCTGGTTGCAGTCGGAATTTGTGGTTTCCCCGTTGGTCAGAACGAAACCGCGGTCGAGTATCCCGCAATAAATAGTGTGGAATGCAATACCCATTCCCGAAAATTGCGCCGGCGGCTCGAACCGCCCAATCTCCTTCTGATGCTGAGGATCCGAAAGGTCGAGAATGATAAAGCCGTTGCAACCGAACGCGCCGTAGCCACGGTTGCCTCCATCTTCTAGTTTCTTGGGGACATACACCGGTCCGTGGAGCCCCGCGAAGGGTGTCTGGTCGGCAACGACTTTAGGTGGAATGAGCTTGGACCAGATCCACTTGCTATATTCGGCTTCCTCGCCCTTCCGCGAGCCCGGGACCCACCACATCGACACTTCCTTGGCGTTGCTCGGGTCGGATGTATCTACGATCATATTTCCGTTAATCAGCTGCCGGAAGTAGGATGGCTGGTGGATGAACGATTCGTCCGGGGCTGTGTCCAGATACGCGTATTTGCCTCCATCATAGTAATTCCGATGGGTACCCTGCCCAGTGGCGCCCGTACTGAATTCCGAAAGCTTTGCGATCTTCGACGGATCCGTCACATCGTAAAATCGAACGCCGCGCAACCCCTTGTAGTTTTTGCGTTTGTCGTCCAGATGCGGGTCGTCGTATTTGCCCATCGGCGCCTCGGGGGTCGAATCTGTGATGGGTGTCTGAGCCCCGGTCATGAGAATCCATTTTTTCAG
>JBGQCW010000089.1:0-7487 GCA_041495565.1 Candidatus Acidiferrum sp. | reverse complement strand
GTGAGCGCGCGGACTCTCTCGCGATAGGTCTCGAGATAGTCGTCGGGCAATTCGTTCAGCGCCACGGTGGAGAGTTGCGACAGCAGGCCGTCCTGCGTTGCGAGCCCCATGGAAAAAACGCCGCTCAGGTAGTTTTGCGCGTCGGCAAGTTCCGCCTCCGGCACTGGCAGCGACCTCAGCTTGTCCATCTCATAAAAAATCTCGGTCAGCGATGCCGCCACGACATCACTCCGCACCGCCGCCGAAACCGAAAAATATCCATGCTGCCGCAACGCATTTACGCCGCTCCGCGGACTGTATGTATAACCCTTGTCCTCGCGAATGTTCATCACCAGGCGCGAGTTGAACGCTCCGCCGTACAGGCTGTTCGTCAGCCCCAGCTTCACCCAGTCTGGGTGCTTTCGTGTAATCGCGTGGCACCCCGCGAGGATCTGCGTCTGCACCGCCCCGGGCACGTGCACCAGGTACACCCGCCGCCCGCGCGGATGCGCCGGCGCCGCAGCCGCTTTCGATTCCGGCTTCTTGCCGCTCCATGCGCCAAATACTTTTTCGACGCTCTTCAGCATCGCTTGCGAATCAAAATCTCCCACGAGCAAGAGCAGCCCATTCTCCGGCGTGTAGGATTCGCGGTACACCGCCTGCAAATCTGCGCGTTTGTAAGCGGCAACCTGTTCTTCGCTCGGCGAAACCTGCGCGTACGGATGCGCGCCAAACAAAACTTTTCGCAGCCGTTCGCTGGCCAGAAACCCCGGCTGTGTGCGCTCCAGCTTCACTTCTTCGAGTTTCTGCCGCCGTTCGCGCTCGAATTCCGCTTCGGGAAAGGCGGCTTCCCGCGCCAGTTCGTTCACCAGGCCCAGCAGCGGCTCCGCAAATTCCGAGAGCCCTGTAAATGAGATCGCGCTGGTGTCCGCTCCCGCGCTCGACGAAAGATCCGCTCCGATACGCCGCAAGTCTTCTTCGATCTGCCGGCTCGCGCGCTTCGCTGTTCCCGTGCGCACGACCGTCGCGGTTATTTCCGCGAGTCCGGGCGCGCGTTCGGCTACCGCCGCATTGCCGGAGCGGAAAAACAATTCGCCATGAAACTTGGGGATCGAATGTGCTTCCGCGAGAATCACTTCCAGGCCGTTCGAGAGCCGCGCCCTTGTCCGCTTCGGCCACGTGACCGTACGTTCCGCGGAAAGCCCGGGAACGCCCGTGGCCACTTCTACCGTGCGCGCCGCCATCACGCAGCCTCCTTCTCGCTTGCGGGCGCGCTGGCCTGCACCGGCTTGCGAAAAACAATCGCGCGCTTCTCTGTTCGCAAATATTTTTTCGCCGCAACCTGGATCTCTTCCCGTGTCACGGCGAGAAACCCATCCAGGATCGTGTTCACCAGTTGCGGCTCATTATCGAACAGTGTGAAGCACGCCAGCAGATGCATCAGCCCGTACTTTGGCATGGATCCGCCGCGCCCGCCTTCCAGCGTCGCAAAATAATCCGAGCGCCACTTCACTTTGAGTTGCTCCAGCTCATCCTCGCTGATGCCGTTTTGCCGCACTTCTCGAATCACCGCATCAAAAGCGGCCAGCGTGGCCTCGCTCGAATACTCCGGCTTGTGCAGGATGCGCGTGGTCATCTGCGTCGGCCCGTTGTATCCGAAAATGTCGTCGATCCCGCCGTCGGCCTCCACGGCAATCTGTTTCTCCAGCACCAGCTCGCGATAAATGCGTCCCGCCCGTCCGCCGTGCAGCGCCTGGTCCAGCAGCGCCATTGCGCACCAATCGGCCGTCCGCCGCTTCGGTAGCACGTATCCAATCGCCATGGCCGGCAGCGTCCCGAATTTTTCTTCCACGTTTCCGCGCCGTTCTTCCGCCTGCTCCGGCTCGCTGGGATCCGCGAACGGCGGAGCCGCTCCCGCCGGAATGTCGCCAAAATATTTCTTCGCGAACGTGAGGCCTTCTTCCGCCTTCACATCTCCGAGCATCAACAGCACGGCGTTATTCGGCACGTAGTACGTTTTGAAAAACGCCTGCACGTCCTTCAAATCCGCTGCGTCGAGATCCGCAAAATCGCCGTAAAAATTGTGTGCATTCGCCCAATTGCGGAACGCCACTGGCGGCATGTCCAGCCAGGGAAAACCACCGTACGGCTGGTTCATCACGTTCACGCGAACTTCTTCCTTCACCACGTCGCGCTGATTTTTCAAGTTCTCATCGTCCACTTTGAGCGCGCGCATACGATCCGCTTCGAGCCACAGCACGCGCTCGAGGGCGTTCGACGGCACTGCTTCGTAATAATTCGTCACGTCGTACGAAGTCGAGCCGTTCAACACGCCACCGCTCGAATTGATCAGCTTGATGTGCTGCATTTTTGGCGCGTTCGCCGAGCCCTGAAACATCATGTGCTCGAAAAGGTGGGCGAACCCGCTGCGTCCTTGCGGCTCCAGCCGGAATCCGATCTTGTAGTACACGCCCACGGTCACCACCGGCGCCGTGGTGTCCGGAGCGATCACCACTTTCAATCCATTCGCTAGCGTCGTGCTTTCCATTCCCACTTGCAGTCGTTTCACCCGTTGCCCCCCATGACCTTTGCTTTCGCTTCCGTTCCTGCGGATATTTTCTCCAATTCGGCCAGCATCCCGGCGGCATCCTGCGCCAGCACACGGGCCGTCAGTCGATTTAGCGCCTCGACAGCTCGTGCAAATTCAGCCGGCGACTCTCGCAACGCTTCCAAGTGCGCTTCCACGACTCTGAAATCTCCGCGCGAGAGCGGCCCTGTCCACGCAGCCCGCGGCCCGAGCTGCTCCATATTCTCTAACACCTGCCGTGTCAGAGTCAGTAGCGCCCTCGTGGCCTCGCTCCGCTTCATGCCGACGGAAATCAGCAATTGTGAGGCGGCTTCTTCAAGAGCCAGCACATTCGATGCCGCCATCGTCGCCGCCGCGTGATACAAAGCTTTTTTGCCGCTCGGAATCCTCACGGGCGATCCGCCGAGCGAACGCGCGATTTGACGCGCCACGCGAATCGCTTGCGAGTCGCCTTCCACTGCAAACACTCTTCCTTCCAGCGATGGCACAGCAACACCGCTGAAAGATTGCAACGGATGCATCGATCCAACCGCAGCGTCGCATGCTTTCACAGGATCCAGCACACGCGCATCCAGAGCGCCGCTTGTGTGCAGCACTACTTCCCCGCGAAGTTCTTCCGCGCCGATGCGCGCCAATTCCTGCGCCACACCTGCAATCTGATCATCCGGCACCGCGATCAGGATCACGCGTGACGTCAGGACCTGCCGTGTCATTCTTGCGTGCGGTTTCCCCGCCCCGATAAAGCGAACCGCGCGCCGCGCGCTCGCTTCGCTGCGAGTAGTAACCGCGCCGATTTTCCAACCCAGCTCGTGCAGTCGGCGCCCCAACGCGCGTCCTACGCGGCCCGCTCCGATGATGGCCAGGCTATTTTCCATCCCGTGTTAGCATAACCTGAGGTCAACGCTGGCACCAATCTCCATGCATCTTTTCGGACTCGTCCTTTTCGGTTTCATTGCGTTTTTCTGGCTTACCCACGGCCTCCGCGTTGCCTACGGCGCCTTCCGGCTCCCCTGGCTGAACGATTTCTCCCCAGCCGGGGATACCGACTGTCCGCGGATATCACTTCTCTTTGCCGCGCGCGATGAGGAAGAAAAGCTTCCAGGCGCGCTCGCCACTCTCATGGAAATTGATTACCCGGATCTAGAAGTCATCGCCGTCGACGACCGTTCGAAAGACGCGACCCCCCGCATCCTCGACGAATTTGCTGCGGCTCATCCCCGGCTTCGCGTCGTGCATGTCACGGAACTACCGCCCGGCTGGCTCGGAAAACCTCACGCTCTCCAAAAAGCTTTCGAAGTATCTACCGGTGATTGGCTGCTCTTCACTGACGCCGATGTGCGTTTCAAGCCGGATGTCCTTCGCCGCGCCATTACTCTGGCAAACTCACGCGCTCTCGACCACCTTACACTTCTCAGCGACGTTGAGATGGTCGGTTTTTGGGAAACGGTTCTTCTTACCTTCTTCGGCATGGCATTTCACATTTCCAGCGACCCTTCCCGCGCGAGCCAGCCCAATTCACGCTTCTATGTGGGCATCGGAGCGTTCCAATTGCTCAAGCGCTCCGCCTATGAAGCGAGCGGCACACACCGGCGCCTCGCGATGGAAGTTGTGGATGACATGAAATTGGGGAAAATCGTGAAGCAATCCGGTTTTCGATCCGGTGCGGGTGTTGCACAGGGTTCGATTACGGTGCGCTGGCACGCCGGACTCGGCAATCTTATCCGCGGCGTCACCAAGAATTTCTTTGCCGGTGTGGGCTACAGTGTGCCGCTCGCCGCAATTTCCTTCGCTGGGCTTCTGCTGATAAACGTCGCACCTTTCTTGGGACTTCTTTTCGGCCACGGTTGGATTCGCATCTTCGCCGCTATCGCCGCGGGTATCGCTCTTTGCTTTCACACTGCCGTGGCCGTCACCATGCGCGTCTCGCCTCTCTATGCCCTGACGCATCCTCTCGGCGCCATCCTGCTGAGCTACATGCTCCTCCGCTCCACCGTCGTCACCATTCGCCAGGGCGGTATCGTCTGGCGCGACACGTTTTACTCTCTCGAAGATCTCAAACGCGGCAGCGTCTAACTCGCCGGCTCAGCGGGTGTCGCCTCTTCTTCCACCGAAAACAAACCCGCCAAATCTTTCTGCTTCAGCGAACGGATGCGATCGCGCAATTGCGCGGCCTTTTCGAATTCAAACTTCTTTGCGGCTTCGCGCATTTGCGTCTCGAGTTGCTGCAAAACTTCCGCGAGCTGCTCTTCACTCTTGATGTTGGCCGCGGCGGCATCCAGCACCGCGTCGTCTATCGGCACGGTCACGTAGTCGGCTTCGACGATCTTCGCTAGTTCCATATCCACGGACTTGATGATGGACATTGGCGTGATGTTATTCTCCGTGTTGTACGCGACTTGCTTCGCGCGCCGGCGGTTCGTTTCGTCGATGGCCTGATTCATCGAATCCGTCCACCGGTCGGCGTACAAAATTGCCCGGCCCTCGATGTGCCGAGCGCACCGCCCGATCGTTTGAATCAGCGATGTGGTGCTCCGCAAAAACCCTTCTTTATCCGCATCCAACACCGCCACCAGCGAAACTTCCGGTAAATCCAACCCTTCGCGCAGCAAGTTGATTCCGATCAGCACATCGAACTCTCCGCGCCGCAAGTCCCGCAGAATCTTGATGCGGTCCAGCGTCTCCACTTCCGAATGCAGGTAGCGGCACTTCACGCCAATCTCTGAAAAATACTCGGACAAATCCTCGGCCATTCTTTTCGTCAGCGTGGTCACCAACACGCGCTCGTTTTTCTCCGCGCGCACGCGAATCTCTTCCAGTAGGTCGTCCACCTGCCCCTTCACGGGACGAACCTCTACCTGGGGATCCACCAATCCCGTCGGGCGAATTACCTGCTCCACAACCTCGCCACCCGCCCTGGTCAGTTCGTAGGGCCCCGGCGTCGCAGAGACGTACACTACCTGGTTTATGCGGTGCTCGAACTCTTCAAACGTGAGTGGCCGGTTGTCCAGCGCCGACGGCATGCGAAATCCATAGTCCACCAGCGTCTGCTTCCGCGCGCGGTCGCCATTGAACATTCCGCGCACCTGTCCCACCGTCTGGTGCGATTCGTCGATGAACATCAAGAAATCCTGCGGCACGTAATCGAGCAACGTCGGCGGCGCTTCTCCCGGCAGCCGCCCGCTCAAATGCCGCGAATAATTCTCGACGCCGTGGCAGTACCCGATGGTCCGCATCATCTCGATGTCAAACATCGTGCGCTGCACCACGCGCTGCGCTTCGACGAATTTCCCCTGCTTCTCCAGCTCCTTCTTCCACCACCACAACTCTTCCTGAATGGTGACGATGGCGCGGTCCCTCTGCTCCTGCGGCATCACGTAATGCGTCTTCGGGTAGATGGACACGCGCGTCAAATTCTCCTGGCCCGCCTGCACTTCGCCCGTCAGCGGATCGATCTGCCGCAGGGAATCGATTTGCTCTCCCCACATTTCAATCCGGTAGCCTTCATCCTGATACGGCGGGTAGATCTCGATCATGTCTCCGCGCACGCGAAACGTCCCGCGCCGCAAATCTTCCGAGCGCTCATACTGACAATCCACCAGACGCCGCAGCAGCGCCTCGCGCGAAGTCTGCTGCCCTTTTTCCAGCGTCACGGTCATCCCGAAATAAGCCTCGGGCGAACCGATGCCGTAAATGCAGGAAACCGACGCCACGATTACCACATCCCGGCGTTCGAACAGCGAACGCGTGGCGCTCATGCGCAGCTTGTCCAGCTCGTCGTTGATGGTCGCTTCTTTGTCGATGTAAATGTCCGCGGAGGGAACGTACGCTTCCGGCTGGTAAAAATCGTAGTAGCTGACGAAGTATTCGACCGCATTCTCCGGAAAAAATCCCTTGAACTCGTGATAAAGCTGCGCCGCCAGCGTCTTATTGTGCGCCAGGACCAGCGCCGGGCGGTTGGCTTGCTCGATCAGCTTGGCCATCGTGAACGTCTTGCCGGAGCCCGTCACACCCAGCAGCACCTGGTGCTTTTCGCCTGCATCCAAGCCGCGATAGAGCTGTTCAATCGCCGCGGGCTGGTCGCCCCGCGGCTGATAGTTGCTGTGCAGCTTGAATTTCATGGGAACGGTCTCCTGCCGGTCCACCGGCCACTGCCGAAACCTCCATTATACTCCGGCATGCAAGCTCTGGCCTTTTGCAGGAAAAGTATTTGCAGCGTCAAATCAAGGGTGATTCAGCGGCGTCTCAGCCACCAGCAGAACTTCCGAGTGGCTCTTCGCGTCCACATTGTAGTGCACACGGTTCGATCCATCGGCCTTTGCTACCGTCACGTCCATCTTTTGATTCGCCTCTTCGGTTGCTCGAACGACCAGCCCGGTTTTGAGGGAAATGTATGTGATAATCTCGTTCGTTCCCTTCGCTGTACCCATTGTCTTCAGCTCATGAATCTTGAAGTCTTCCGGCGTCGCATCTTTGGGCGGCGATTTTTGTTTCAGCGTGGCTGTCGTCAGCAGCACCGCACAAGTGTCGGTAGGCCCGCTCGACGCCGAGACTTCTCCCGTGACGGATAGCTGTTGCGCGCTGCACCTTTCATTTCTTACGTACGTTGACTCGCGCGCCCAATTCAGGCCGGCAATGGGCGCCCCGGCTGGCTCGGCCTGCTCCGATTTCCATTTTTCCCCGATCTTTACGCCGTCTGCGGGAAGCGTCCAAGCCATCGCAAAGCGTGCCACCCACTCCTGCCAGGCTTGCTGTTGCTCGGGAAAGAGAGAATCCAAGCCTGTCACTTTCTCCACAGACCCGTCCTGAGAAATCGTGAATTCGATGCTTTTGTCCTCGGGGTCCATTCGCTGAACCTGCCACTGGGGTTTCTTGTCGCCCGGCTTCTTCAACCACACGCCGGAATCCAGAGTCAGAAATTGAC
>JBGQCW010000088.1:0-7507 GCA_041495565.1 Candidatus Acidiferrum sp. | reverse complement strand
CGCTCCACATTTTCGTGCGGCACAAACCCATCCAAATCCACTCGGATATGCCCCTTTAAGCGGAGTTCCCCCCAACGAGAGAACCAAATGTCTTGTCCCTGCCAGGCTGGAATTTCATTGTACTTGCACCTGTCGCCTACGGCAATCGCGCGCGCTCGTTTCAGGAAATTTCCGAGGCAACAGATGGAAGAACTGGTTCTCAGTTCCAGGCGCTAACTGGCCAGGGCCGCGATCGACAATTGTCTTGCAACTCCGAAACGGTCTAGGCAGAGTACCCTGGAATGATTCTGCGTCTCTCCAACTCTGCCCAACGCGGGGCACTCGTCGTCGTTGCGCTCCTCGTTGCAATGTTTCTCTCGTATTCCAGCATTCGCAATGCGCGCGCCGAACACTTCGCAGGCTTGCAAACCCTAAGTGGATTCGAGCGCGCCACGCAACTCGAGCCTGGCGATGCTCGCAACTGGTATCTCTTGGGGCGCTATTGGCAGTTCAACCTTGAGGATTCGGACGCGCAGCAAGCGATCCGCGCCTACAAGATCGCCGCGTCCATCGATCGCCGATCTGCGGAGACCTGGCTCGGTCTCGCGTCTGCTTATGAATCGGTGGGGGATCTTGCACCGGCGCGGTACGCCTTTCTCCAGGCCAAGATAGCCTACCCGCTCTCCGCGGAAGTCTCCTGGCAATACGGAAACTTTCTATTGCGACAGGACGAACTGCAATCGGCCTTCACTGAAATGCGCCGCGCCGTCGAAGCCGATCCCAAACGCGGCGCCGAAGCGTTCTCTCGCGCTCTTCGCGCGGAGCCCAATGCCGATCGGATTCTGGATCGCGTCCTCCCGCCGATTCGCGATGTCTATGTCGATGTAATCTGGGACCAAATTACTGACGGCCACACCGAAAACGCTCTCAAGGTTTGGGACCGGCTCGCTGCGATTCATCCTAGTTTACCGCTCCAAGATGTTTTTACCCTCATAGGCGACTTGCGTACAAAAAAACGAATCACCGAAGCTCGCCGCGTCTGGGACCAGGCGGTTGTCTTTGCGGGGATGGCCGATCTTCAAGGCCCGCGCGGCTCGGTCTTGTGGGACGGTGGCTTCGAGTCCGGAATTACAGGAGGGGGTTTTTCCTGGATCATTCCTGACAATTTCCGCGGCGTTCAGATCAGCGTGGACGTTGGGGAGAAACACTCCGGAAAGCATTCCCTCCGTCTGACATTTGACGGAAAGTCCAACGTCAATTTCATGGGTGTCTGTCACTACGTTCCTGTGCAGCCATCGACGCCCTACCGTTTCTCGGCTTGGGTGCACACGCGAGAGCTCACCACGGTCCAGGGGATTCGATTTCAATTGCGCTCCCTTGGCGTCCAGGACAATGCGGTCGTTGTGACACCAGACATCCACGGCAGCCAGCCTTGGACGCAGATTGAGAACCCCTGGGTCTCTGGGAAAGACGTTCAGGAAGTGCAAGTCTGCTTGGTCCGTTTCCCCAGCGACCAGGCCGAGAACGGAATTCAAGGCACGGCTTGGGTGGACGACGTCGCACTGGTGCCGGTATCCGCGGAGCACTCTAAGCCATGAAGCTCCTGCGGATCGGCATTTGCTCGCTTGTTTTGTTTGCCGTGGCAGCGCACGGAGGTGTCGAGGATTGGGCGCGTGCCATCCTTGAAACCGGTGCGGGTTTGCTTTTCCTTGCTTGGGGTTTGTGGATTTTTTTTCACCGTGATGTGCAACCGATTCTTTCTCCTCTGCTGCTTCCCATTGCGGCACTCTTACTGATCGTTTTCGGTCAGTGGTTTTTTCATGGCACTGTTTCTCCGTACAGCACGCGGATGGAGTTGCTCCTCCTCCTGGCGGACCTGATCGTTCTCTTTCTCGCCGTTCAAGCCTTCCGGACTCTGGAAGACTGGCGGGGCTTTGTGTGGTTTGGAATGGGTTTCGGCTTCTTGGTTAGCATCTTCGGCATCCTCCAACACCTGACCTTCAACGGGAAGCTCTACTGGTTTCGCGAGATGCGCTACGGGGGCATTCCTTTTGGGCCCTATGCCAACCGCAATCATTTTGCTGGTTTTGCAGAACTGATCCTGCCGCTGGCTCTCGTCCCGCTGGTTCTCGGCAAAGTCCGCCGCGAACGCTGGCCCGTCGTCGGCCTCTTTGCGGTTCTCCCGATTGGAGCGCTCTTCCTTTCTGCCTCGCGCGGAGGCATCGTAAGTTTCGCCGTCGAATTGGGGTTGCTTGCGCTGGTCATGATTCGGCGGCGCACCATGGGGAAGCAGTTGCTCTCAGCGGGAGCCGTCTTGTTGCTAGCGATATTGATGGTTTCCTGGCTAGGCGTGGGGCAGCTTCTGCAGCGCTTTTCCTCCATGCAATCCCTTGAAACGACTGAGGGAAAGCGTGCTTCGATGCGGCGTGACACCTGGCGGATTTTTCTGGATCACCCTCTGACGGGAACAGGACTCGGCACTCTCCAAATCGCTTTTCCGCCCTACGAATCGCTGTACGACGGAAAGATTGTCAATCACACCCACAATGATTATCTGGAAGCCCTTGCGGAGACGGGTGTTGCCGGTGGTCTATGCTGCGCGTGGTTTATCGGCGTCTTGCTGGCCGAGTCTCTAAAGCGATTGCGCCAGCTCAACAATTCGTTTGCCGGTGCCCTGCAACTCTCCGGTTCGATCGCCTGCGCCGGCTTCCTCGCGCATAGCCTCGTGGATTTCAATCTGCACATCCCGGCGAATGCCCTGTTGTTTTTTCTTATGGCTCACTTGGCCACCGCAGAGATTCAGCAAGCCCCGCAACCTTCCTCCTCCAGTAGACGGCGTCGCAGTTCTCGAAATCCCTGATGGACTTGGGCCTTCTCCCTGTATAATCCCCTTGGGGGTCATCCACTCGCATGCAGCCAGCCAAACTGGGTGCACTGGAGTGGTGTTTCGTTACGAGTGCTCTTCTTGGGATGATGGCACTAGCGCCGCCCACCCGCGCGCAAACCGTTCTCGAAACGCCGCAACAGACCAACGATCGCATCCGTGCGCTTTCTTCGACGGCGCACCTGAAGCCGCACGACTACGTGATCGGCAATGGGGACGTGATCGGCGTCGACGTCTTTGATGTAAAAGAGCTTAGCCGCGAAGTGCGCGTTAGCCAGACGGGGTCCGTCGGTATCCCCCTGGTACCTGTGCGCTTGCATGTCGCGGGGCTGACGGAAGTCCAGGCCGAGCAAAAGATTGCGGAAGTGCTGGAAGCCAATGGTCTGGTGTCGCATCCGCAAGTAAGCGTCAGCGTCAAGGAAAGAAAAAGTAAGCCGATTACCGTGGTCGGTGCCGTATCACACGCCATGGTCTACCAGGCGGATCACCCTGTCACCATCCTGGAAGTCCTCGCAGAAGCCGGCGGAATCGCCAATGATGCGGGCGACACCGTGATCGTCACGCGCCTATCCCAAGACGCTTCGGCCGATCCGTCGGAGCCTCCGGCGATCGGTCCGGAAAATCCCGCTACGGCGACGGCACCAAGAGAATCGACTCAGACAGGTTCTCTCCCGGAATCCGCCTCCAGTGCGGGCTCGGCTTCAAATGCCGCCTCTGCACGTAAGACGGTCATTCCGGACCCGGCTTCCACAGTATCCCCGAATGCTGCTGCCAATCCTCCTGCGCCGAATGAACCGCCCCCCCTGAGCAATACGATTACCATCAACCTGAACGAACTGGTGGAATCCGGAAATGCCACGAACAACATTATTCTCCAGGCCGGCGACATCGTCACCGTCCCGCACGCGGGAATTGTCTACGTTCTCGGAGCAGTGGGCAGGCCCGGTGGATTTGTACTGGCGAACGATCGCTCGCAAATGACCACGTTAAAGTTACTTGCTCTCGCCGGTGGCCTGAACCCCACGGCAAAAAGAGATCACGCTGTCATCATCCGTAAGGACAATCAAGGCCAGCAGCACGAAGTCGCCGTCGATCTCAAGAAGGTGATGGACCGCACCACCGAAGATGTGCAGCTCCAGCCCAGCGACATCTTGTACGTGCCCCCCAGCCACGCGAAGCAGGCCATGCTCAGGGCCGCGGAACTCGGAATAGCCGTCGGCACGGCCTTGGCTTTGTATCGGGTTGCTTATCATTAGAAGAATGGCCGACGAAAACAAACTCGTAGCGCGTGAAAATGGCTCGAATGGCGCCGTTGAACTGCTGCCTGTCCAGTCCCGCTTGCCTGCCTGGGAGTTGTCTCCGCGGGAACCGCACCTCTACGACTATCTGCTGATACTCCGCAAGCACCAGTGGCTGATTCTTTCTTTCCTGCTTGCCGTGGTGACCATCGTGGCCATTGCCACCTTCCGGATGCAGCCGGTTTACATTGCTACCGCCCGCATCGAGATGGACCGGGAGAATGCGAACATCCTGCCGTTCCAGGGCTCCGATTCCTACGACTTCATGATGGATCTCGAGAACTATATCGAGACGCAATCGAAGATTCTGACCAGCGAAACGCTTGCCCTGCAGACCATCCGCAATAGTGGCCTCTCCGCGCGGCCGGAGTTTTCCTCCCCGGATGGGCCATCGGAAGCCATAGCCAGCGGCAGCCTGGCGAACCAGAAACGCCCCCCGGAACTTGCTGGGTTCTTGGGAAGCCTCAGCGTGAAGCGCGTTCCCAACAGTCGTCTGATGGACGTCAGTTTCGAATCGACCGACCCGCAGCTCGCCGCCAGGATCGTCAACGCGCATATTGCCACCTACATCGAGCAGAACTTCCGTAGCCGCTACGATGCCACGACCCGCGCCACCACTTGGCTCACCGACCAACTCGAAGAGTTGAAGATCAAGGTTCAAAAAGCGGAAGATGCGCGCATCGCTTACGAACGGCAGAACCAGATTTGGACGATCGACGACAAGCAGAACATCACCACCCAGCGCCTCTCGGACGTTAATAAGCAGTTGACCGATGCGCAGAGCGAGCGCATGAAAAAGGAATCGCTCTACCAATTCGCCAAATCCGGCAACCTCGATGCCGTGCCCCAGGTTCAAAGTAACAGTGGACTGGTGGATTTGCTCAAGAAGCGAACTGACGCGTCGTCGCAGTACAACGATGCGCTGAGCCAGTATGGCCCCAATTTCCCAAAGGTGCAGCGTCTCCAGGCACAACTCAAAGAACTCGATGATTCCGTCGAGAAAGAAAAACAGAAAATCCTGGCCGTTCTGGAAAGCGACTATCGCGAGGTCCGGCAGCGCGAAACCCTGCTGACCCAGGCCTTGGACGTGCAGAAGGCCGAAGCCAACCAGATGGCCGAAAAGCTCGTGGAATACAACATTCTCAAGCGTGAGGCCGAGGCCAACAAGACTCTCTATGACGGTCTGATGACCAAGTTTAAGGAAACTGCCATTTCGCAAAGTCTGCGCTCTTCCAATATTCGCGTCGTCGATCCGGCAATGATTCCTTCCACGCCCGCGCGTCCCGCGAAGACTCGCAATGTGACACTCGCGTTTCTCGTCGGCTTGGTTGGTGGTATCGGCTTGGCCCTCCTGCGCGAGTACTTGGACAACACTGTAAAGACGCCCGACGATGTCGAGACGCTTGCGCGCTTGCCTTCGCTCGCGGTTGTGCCGCAATTTGCCGGTTCGAACGGAACCGCCAAGAAGCAGCGCCTTCTCCAGGGTTTTGCGGCCAACGGCCACGAAAAGCGCATCGAACTCGTCGCTCAGCATCTTCCCAAGTCGCAGATGTCGGAGGCCTTCCGCGCTTTGCGGACTTCCATCCTTCTCTCTCAAGCCGATCATCCGCCGCAAGTGATTTTGGTTACCAGCGCGTTGCCGCGCGAAGGCAAAACCACTGCCGCTGCCAATCTTGCCGTTACGCTGGCACAACTGGGCGATCGCACCGTGCTAGTCGATGCCGACCTTCGCAAACCGGGTGTTGGACGTCTCCTGAATCTTGGCAGCGGGAAGTACGCGGGACTGAGCTCCTATCTGGCCGGCGTTTCGAGTCTTGATCTGGTGACGGTTCCGCACCCCACAATTCCCAATCTCGCGGCGATTCCCACGGGCCCACTGCCGCCGAATCCTGCGGATTTGCTGTCGTCGCACAAGCTCGCGGATGCCATCGCCGAGCTGCGCACAAAATACAAGTTTATCGTTATCGATTCGCCGCCCGTCATGGCTGCCACCGATGCCGTGATTCTTTCCGTGCAGACCGATGGCGTCCTGCTCGTGGTTCGCAGTGGTGAGACGCCCAAGGAAGCATTTACGCGCACGCGCGACTTGCTCAGTAGCGTGAAGTGCCGCATCCTCGGCGTCGTTCTGAATGCTGTGGATTCCAGCGCGCCGGACTATTACTATTCTTACCGGTATTACCCATACTCGTATGGCTACGGTCCCCAGGAAACGGGCGAAACTCCGCATGACGAGGATTCCGATTCGGACACCGAACTCGTTTCCAGCGATCGCGACGACGACTCTCAGGCGCTCTAAGGAGGCCCTTTGCGCTATCTGATTACCGGCGGCGCCGGCTTCATCGGCTCTCATTTGGCGGAAAGGCTGCTCGATCGTGGCGACCGCGTTGTGCTGCTCGACAATCTTTCCACCGGGAGCATGGAAAACATCCGTCATTTGAAGTCTTCCGAGCGCATGGAATATCACCTCGACGGTATCGAGAATCGCCAGTTGCTCGCGGAGCTTGTGGACGACGCGGATATCGTCGTCCATCTCGCTGCGGCCGTTGGCGTCAAACTGATCGTCGAAAGCCCCGTCAAGACCATCGAAACCAATGTCAACGGCACGCAGATGATCCTGGAAGCGGCCTGCAAGAAAAAGAAACTCGTGCTGACCGCCTCCACGTCCGAGGTCTACGGAAAAAATACCAATGTTCCGTTTCACGAAGATGCGGATCTCGTGCTTGGCCCCACCACCAAAGGCCGCTGGAGCTACGCGGCCTCCAAAGCGCTCGATGAGTTTCTCGCCCTTTCCTATTGGAAAGAAAAGAAGCTTCCCGTCATCGTGGCGCGCTTGTTCAATACCGTGGGCCCGCGCCAAACCGGCCGCTACGGCATGGTTCTGCCCAATTTCGTCAAGTCCGCGCTGGACAACACCGCCATCAGCGTTTACGGCACCGGCAAACAGTCCCGCTGTTTCTGCGATGTGCGCGACACCGTCGAAGGTCTCATCCGCCTCATGGACACGGAGCGCTCCATCGGTGAAGTCATTAACGTGGGCAACACCGAGGAAATCTCCATCGAGGGGCTGGCGCAAAGAGTGAAGGAACGCACTGGCAGCTCTTCTCCCATCGAGTACGTGCCTTACGACAAAGCTTACGAACCCGGCTTCGAGGACATGATGCGCCGCGTGCCCGCCGTCGAAAAACTCCAGGCCCTCACCGGCTTCCGTCCAACTACACCCCTCAATGAAATCATCGACCGCGTCTCCATGTATTTTCAGATGAAAGCCAGTGGATTGGATCTCCCCAAGGTGGCGGCCAGCAGCGCGGACTAAATTCCGCCTGCTGGGCAGGCTGCGGGATTCCCT
>JBGQCW010000087.1:0-7529 GCA_041495565.1 Candidatus Acidiferrum sp. | reverse complement strand
GCCATCAACGATGGCGATGTGATCGGCCCACGCATCGTGGCGTCGGGGCCGGCACTAGGCATTACCGGAGGACACTGCGACGAAAACTTGCTGCCTCCCGCGTTCCATTTGCAGGGAGACGGAGTGGCCGACGGTATCGAGGGGGTGCAACACAAAGTTCGCGAAGTGATCAAGTACGGTGCAGACGTGATCAAGATTTGCGCCACCGGCGGTGTGCTTTCCAAGGGTGACGACCCGAATGCCTCGCAGTACACGCTTGAGGAAATGAAAGCCATCGTGGCAGACGCGCACCGGCTGGGCCGCCGCGTGGCCGCGCATGCGCACGGAGCGGAGGGCGTGCGCTGGGCTTCGGAGGCCGGCGTCGATTCGATCGAACATGGCCACCTAATGGATGATGCGGCGATCGCCACGCTGAAGAAAAACGGAACTTATCTCGTACCCACGCTTTTTCTTGGCGAATATATGGAAAAGAACATGGATCGCAGCGACGTGCCGGAATTTTCAAAGCAAAAGATGCGCGATGTGATCGCCGCGATGCGCAAGAACACCGGGAAGGCTTTTGCCGCGGGTGTGAAAGTGGCGTTCGGGACGGATGCGGCGGTGTATCCACATGGACTCAACGCGAGTGAGTTCCACGTTTACGTAAGTTTGGGAATGACGCCGCTGGCGGCCATTCAGACGGCGACGATTAATGCTTCCGACCTGCTTGGGTCGAAGTATCTTGTCGGCACGCTGGAACCCGGCAAGTGGGCGGACATGATCGCCGTGGATGGAGATCCCACGAAGGACGTCACCACGCTTGAGCATGTGAAGTTTGTGATGAAGGGCGGCGCAGTGTACAAGAACGACTATGCGAAGCGGTGAGCTTCATTAAAGAACGGAATGGCGGAAGCCGGCTCATTTGCGGAGAAGGTGAAGCAGCAGGCGGACATTGTCCGCGTGGTGGGGGAGTACGTCCGCCTGAAAAAAAGCGGGCAGAATTTTACCGGGCTGTGTCCGTTTCACGCGGAAAAGTCGCCGTCGTTTGCCGTGCATCCGACGAAGCAGATTTATCACTGCTTTGGCTGCGGCGTCGGCGGCGACGTGTTCAAGTTTGTGATGGAGATGGAGAAGTGCTCCTTTCCCGAGGCCATCCGGGTCGTCGCGGAGAAATGTGGGATTTCGATTCCACGGCAGAAAGAGCGTTCGCCGGAAGAGCGGAAGGAGAATCAGCAACGCACGGTGCTGGTGGAGATGCACCGCGAGGCGCAGACGTTTTTTGTCAAGCAGCTCGAGGAAACGCTTGAGGGTAAAGCCGCGCGCGCCTACCTTGAGGACCGGGGCCTCGACAAAGACGCCATCGCGCGGTTTGGAATCGGGTATGCGCCGAGCGGTGGCGACCTCCTTCTCCGACACCTAAAATCGAAATACGCAGAGAAACTCCTCGCTGAATCCGGGTTGATCTCTCGCGATCAGAGCAGTGGGAGGCTCTTTGACAGGTTTCGCCGGCGGATCACGTTTCCGATTTCGAATGACTCCGGAAAGATCGTCGCGTTTGGCTGCCGCGCGCTGGGCGACGATCAACCGAAATATTTGAATTCGCCCGAGACGCCGATCTATTCGAAGAGCAACGTGCTATATCACATGGATCGCGCGAAAGAAGGAATCCGGCGTCAGGATTTCGCGATTCTGGTCGAAGGGTACATGGATGCGATTGCCGTGGCTCGCGCGGGAATCAGCAACGTGGTGGCGAGTTGCGGAACCAGTCTGGCGGAGCCGCAGATCAAGTTACTGGGCCGATTTACGCGGCGCGTGATCGTGAACTACGACCCCGACGCCGCAGGCCAAACGGCCACGGAGAGATCACTTTCGCTCTTGCTCGAGCAGGATTTCGAAGTGCGCGTGCTGGCGCTGCCGCCGGTGGGCAACAAAAAAGCGGATCCGGATTTGTTCATCCGTGAGATGGGCGCGGAGACGTATCTCAAATTGCTTAAGGAAGCGCCGCCTTATGTGGACTACCTGATCGCGCGCGCGCGGCAGATGGATTTGACGACGGGCGAAGGCAAGCTGCGGGCGGTCAATTTTCTTTTGCCCTACGTGCAAAAAATCCCCAACCGCATCCTGCGCTCCGAATGGGCGACGCGCATTGCGCAGCAGCTTCGGCTGGACGAGCCGGTGCTGCGCGCGGCGCTGAGCAAAGCCGCGGCGGACCGCCGCAGCGAAGTGAAGACGCAGCCGGAATTGGCCGGTCGGGCGGCGAAACCCGTGGAGCGGCGTTTGATTCGAATGCTGGCGGAAGCGGAAGGATTCCGGCACGAACTAGCCCAGCAATTGCAAAACGCGCGCCTCTATCACGGCCTCGAAACGGAGAAGATTTTTGCGGCGCTGGTCATCGCTAGCCTGGCGGGCCAGCCGCTGCAGGCCACGGAAGTGGCTGCGGTCTTGGAAGAGCGCGACCGGCGGCTGCTTTTCGAGATTCTGTTCGAAGAGGCCAATGAGCCGACCTGGGAAGAGGCCCTGAGCTGTATCGAAGCGTTGCAGAACCGGCAGGCCGAGCGGGAACTGGCCGACGTGCAGCGGAGCATCGAGGCGAACCCCTCCGCCCCGGAGATGCGCGGCCTACTCGAGAAGAAACAGGAGTTGATGCGGCGGCTGGCGGCGGCGCGGTGAGATGGCCACAAGTTCTATCAGTGCGGGCTGGCCTCCGCTTGCCTGGGTTTTCAACAGATTTCCACGAATTAAAACATTGACAGAATAGGACTTAAGCGTGTAGCGTAATAGGGTTTTGCGAGTAACGGTTTTGCCGTTAAACGCATCTATATAGGTGTATTTAGCGGCAGGGGCGGGGCCTCCAATGTGCGGAGAGCGGGCGACGCGCGGAGGCCAACGGCGGGCGAGCGGCGCGGCGCAGAGGGCTTCAAATAAAAAAGCGAGCGATCTTCTTGGGGAATTCCCCGTGGTTTGCGCCAGCGCGCCAGCCTGCTTGTATTTTTGTGAGTGAACAGGGTTCCAGTCACGTCCGGCGATACCTGGGATTGCGGTCCGATTGCGGGAGGAATTTGTGGCAGCAGTAGGTCTTGAAGAAAAATATGATGCGGTACGCCAGCTCATTGCCGTGGGCAAAGAGCGCGGCTATTTGCTCTACGACGAAGTAAACGATTCGCTTCCGGCAGAAGTCCATTCCTCGGAAGAGATCGACGATCTCCTCACTACATTTGAGCGCAACGGCATCGAGATTTACGAGGATCAGGCCTCGGCAAAGGCCGCGCGCGCCGTGGAAGTTTCCGCGGAGCCCGGCGAGCGCGACGCCATCGTCAAGGACGATGCGCACTCCGATGAAGGCAGCAGCGACCTCGACTTGACCCCTGGCTCGCTGGAAAAGACCAACGATCCCGTGCGCATGTACCTGCGCGAGATGGGCACGGTGCCGCTGCTGACGCGCGAGGGCGAAGTCACCATCGCGAAGCGCATCGAGCGCGGGCAGCTGGTGGTGATGAAGTCCATCACCCGCTCGCCAATCGTCATCAAGGAATTGATCGCGGTTGGCGACGATCTGCGCAAGGGCGTGCGCTCGATCAAAGAGATCGTGCAGTTCGACGATGAAGAGCTGACCGAAGAGAAGATCGCCAACAAGACCAAGCAGACGCTGAGGTACATCGACAAGATCGCAAAATTGTATGAGAGCGCGCTGAAGCAGGCGGCCAAGCTCGACAATACGGCGAAATCGAAGAAGAGGCCGTACATCCGCGCAAAGTGGGACGTGGCGCGGACGCGCGTGGAGATTTCCGTCGCGATTCGCGCTATCGATTTTAACCCGTTTGAGAAGAAACGGCTGATCGACAAGATGCGCGGCACGGTCGAGCGGCTGCAGTCTCTCGAACGCGAAGCGGGGCGGCTCGAGCGCCGCGCCGACGTGGCCAAGGGCGACGTTGCAGCAGAGGCGCGCAAGGAACTGCGCACGCGCCGCACAGAACTGAAAGACATCGAAGAGGCCAGCGAAGTCGGGCTGACCGAGCTGAAGCGCACGCTGACCTTCATTCACCGCGGCGAAGCGGAAGCCGAGCAGGCCAAGAAGGAATTGATCGAAGCCAACCTTCGACTGGTCGTTTCCATCGCCAAGAAATATACCAACCGCGGTTTGCAGTTCCTCGACCTGATTCAGGAAGGCAATATCGGCCTGATGAAGGCCGTGGACAAGTTCGAGTGGCGCCGCGGATACAAATTTTCCACGTATGCGACCTGGTGGATCCGCCAGGCCATCACGCGCGCGATTGCCGATCAGGCGCGCACGATTCGTATTCCGGTGCACATGATCGAGACGATCAATAAGCTGGTGCGCACCAGCCGCCAGCTCGTGCAGGAACTCGGCCGCGAACCGACCAGCGAAGAGATCGCCAAGCGCATGGACATTCCGGTGTCCAAGGTGCGCAAGATTCTGAAGATTGCGCAGGAGCCGATTTCCCTCGAAACTCCGATCGGCGAAGAGGAAGATTCGCATCTTGGCGATTTCATCGAAGACAAGGCCGTAGTTTCGCCGTCCGATGCGGTCATCAATTTGAATTTGAAGGAACAAACGTCTTCGGTGCTGAAGACGCTGACGCCGCGCGAGGAAAAAGTTATCAAGATGCGTTTCGGATTGGATGATGGCAGCGAGCACACGCTCGAAGAAGTTGGCCAATCATTCGCGGTCACCCGCGAGCGCATCCGCCAGATCGAAGCGAAAGCGTTGCGCAAGCTCCGCCATCCCTCGCGTTCGCGCAAGCTGCGCGCCTTCCTCGAAGGCCCGTCGCGCGACTACCTCTAAGCACGGCTGCTTTAAGGAACAAGAGCCATTAAGACTGAAAGGCAGTCTGAGATACAATCTTTTGGTCACATGCTTTGGTATCATCACGTGCCGATCAAGAACTCTAATGCGAGACTGCCCTGAAGTTCAATCTCTCTAACCGATACGCCGTGTGCCATGAAGATAAAGCTAGGTGAGGTACGTCACAATCTCCTCGGATTTCAGGCCCTGGTTGCATTATGCGCGAGTACAAGTGCCTGTTTCCTTGAGGACGTAGAAATAGACATGTCCCATTGTGGTTGGTTTGACGCTGACATGAGCGCGGGGTTTGGTGCACTACTCTACAAGCTTGGAGCCGATCTCAATTCCCCAATCATTACAAACCTCCCTAACAGCGTTGAAACGATCCTCTCCAAGAACGGTTTTCTCAGCACTTACGGCCGCCAGAAATTACGGGACAAATGGGGTACCACGATTCCATATCGACGATTTGATGCAAAGGATGACAAGTCGTTCGCGGAATACATAGAACGGGAGTTTATGAAGCGGACGGAAATCCCGAGCATGTCCAAGGGCTTGAGGAAAAAATTCCGTGAGAGCGTCTTCGAGATCTTCAGCAATGCTGTAATTCACTCTAAAACGGAACTGGGTATATTTAGTTGTGGACAGTTCTTTCCGAATAAACATAGCATCGATTTCTCTGTAGCTGATCTTGGAATAGGCATAAAGAAGAATGTGTGCGACAACACCAGCCTTGACCTCACGGCTGAAAAGGCTATCGTATGGGCAACAGAAGCAAGCAATACAACGAAACGCGGGCCGATTCCTGGCGGGCTAGGTTTGAAATTATTGAAAGAGTTTATCAACCTGAACGGCGGTAGAATTCAGATCGTCTCTGATGCTGGCTACTGGTGTTTCAGCCGGGGCAAGACTGAAGTGCGGCCGTTGGCCCACGCATTCCCCGGTACAATCGTGAACATTGAGATTAATACGGCAGACAAAAAATCATACATACTCACCTCGGAGCAGAATGAAGCGGATATTTTCTAAGGTCTTCAAGGGCGTACTAACATGAGTCAGGAAATGTCGTTATCAGTGTTTGAGATCGTGGGTAGTCCATTGTGTGTGGCATCAGATGACGGCCAGAAGGTGTTCGAGCGGGTTGCTGGTGCGATGAAAGAGAAGAAGGCTGTCGTACTTTCATTTCGCAATGTGAAGGGTCTGACCTCAGCTTTTCTGAATGCGGCAATTGGTCAGTTATATGGAACATTTTCTGAGGTAGATATTCGATCACAGTTGAAGGTTCGCGATATGGAACCTGACGACCTGAATTTGCTCAGACGAGTTGTTGAGACTGCCAAGAAGTATTTCAAAGATCCAGACCGTTTCAATAACGTCCTTCGAGAGGTCATTGGGGAGGACCCCAATGGCGATTAATGCCGAGGACATTCGCACCTATATTTTTGGTGAGAATGAAGAGCTGCTCTTGGATGCGAACATTTGGTTGCTGCTTTACGGTCCTAATTCGCCAGGTTCTTGGAGAGTTCGAACGTATTCAGAAGCTTTTGGAAGAATGTTGCGAGCTCACACTCGGATACATCTAGAGGTGCTCGTAATCTCAGAATTTGTAAATCGGTTTGCTCGAATAGAACACGGCTTACTTCGTACGTCGGACCCGAGCTTGCCACAGGATTTCAAGCAGTTCCGAAAGCTGCCTGTTTTTGTCCCAGTGGCTGAAAAAATTCGCGATAGTTCAAAACGGCTCGTTAAGTGTTGTAATCAGACCGATAGTGGGTTTTCCGATTTGGCCTTGAACGAACTGCTCGATGAGTTTTCGAGTGGGGCACATGATTTCAACGATCAGGTGCTGGCAGATCTATGTAAACGTCGTGCTTTTAAACTGGTAACAGATGACAGTGACTTTCGCCTTTCGGGAATCAATGTCATAACTGCGAATGCAAAGCTCTTGCATTAGACCGCGAATCAAACGTGTCGAGAAACTATCTCTAGAGAAATCCGAACGGTTCAAGACAAGACGCCTCCGAGTATTTCGGAGGCGTCTTTATTTGTAGAAAAACTAATCCTGCGGCGGTCGGAGGAATTGCGTGAACATTCGAGCGATCCACACAACCACGAATACTAAAAACCCAACGAGGATGTACCACATGCGGGAAACGTCGGGCCGGTTCTCCGGATGCAGATTGGACTGGATTGCGTAGTCGAAGGTGAGAATCATAATCACGAAGATGGCGCAACCAAACCACGCAAAGTAGGCGCACAAAAACTCCTGCGTCTCCGCCAGGTGTTCCGGCGCGAGCCAGTAGCGTTTGTTCGGCAGATTGATCAACTGGGGCGGCAAGGAAGCTATGATCCGCGGGATCCCAAATCCAACTACCCCCGCAAGAACGCTCACGGCAACAAAAAGTCCAAAGAAGGCCGATTTTGTTTGCCAGCCGTTTGGCACGCCTCGCCCGTTGAAGTGCGAAGCCACCACCTCGGGCATTTGCGCGTAGTAGGACGAAAAATAGATCGCCGCGCCCACGGCGAGGACGGCGAAAAGCAATCTAGGCAACCTGGCATCTTGCATAGGTGATCCTAACGGCAGCCTAAGTCAGGGGGGAGGGCTGCACAAGTTTTCTGCGCTCATTGGTGTTTCGATAGTCACAGCCCTTCCCGGTTCCCCAGGAACAACACATTACAGATTGCGAGAGTGAACAAACTGAACGCGCCCGATTTGCTCCGCCTCATACTAGAATAGAAAGCGGGT
>JBGQCW010000086.1:0-7542 GCA_041495565.1 Candidatus Acidiferrum sp. | reverse complement strand
CCGGTTTTCAACCTCTATGACACCTCCTGGCCCCTGCGCACCTGGCAGCATCAGTATCCGCCTGCGAAATTCGTCTTCGCTGATCCTGGGCGCATGGGTGTGGCGCTCGACTCCATCGTCGCCGGCGGTTCCGTGATTTCCGGCAGCCGCGTGCAACGCTGCGTCATCGGGAATAACGTGCGCGTCAATAGCTATTGCGAAGTCTCCGACTCCATCATCTACAATCACGTGATCGTCGGCCGCCACTCGCGCATTCGCCGCGCCATCATCGACCGCCACGTCAGCCTCCTGGAGCGCACCGAGATCGGCTACGACCTCGAAGCCGACCGCCGCCGCTTCCACGTCACCGATTCCGGCATCGTCGTCGTCGTCCGCCAGGAATCCCTCATCGAAGAACCCGAAACCGCCTAGTTCTTTCTTCGTCCTGTCGCGCCGGGCTTCAGCCTGGCACCTCACCCTCGCGACCAAAACGAAGGAAGACCGAGCAGCCACCCGCGCCAGTTGGGACTGGCGTGAAGTGGCGGCCTCGGGGTTCGTTCTCGCGTGCATCCTCGGCGCCTATTTGTATTTCCGCGGCTAGTCCGCGTTCCTCGCAACGCGCAAGAGACGCGCAAGCGGAGTCGACAGTCGACAGTTGAAAGTTAAAAGGGAAGAGCGATCCTTTCCGCGAAGCGCGGAGCGCGCGAAAGTAGCAGCGCCCCCACCCTACCCCCCGGTGTTTTTGCCAAAGAGTGCGGAATCGCTTGAAAAGAAAAGGGTTGAGTCTTGCGTGACTGCAAAAAAGTGCAAAAAAGCGCAAAAGAGTGAGGAAGAGTCTGAGAGGAAAGGAGTTAGTGATCGGTGGCCAGTGACCCGCGATCCGCGGGGAGAGGAAAGAGCAGAGGGACCCCCTACACCCCCGGCATTTTGGATGAATATCAAAACAAAAGGGTTGCGAAATTTGCAATTCGTAAGTGCATGAAAAGAATGAAGATGAGAAGTAACTAGTGAATCGTGGCTGGTGACTTGTGAAGAGAAGAGGGGCAGAATTGGCCGGTTGTAGAGTGCGGGTGCTGCGGAAAGGTGGACAACTGCCAAACGCGGAGAGCGGGACGGGTTGCAGCGTCGAGTTCATACGGAATGGTAGCACGATATTTACCGACTGTCAATCACTAACTACTTAGTGATTCGAATGGATGTGGCAGCCGGGACACAGTAGGGCTCAAGTTACGCGATGGAAAGGGCTTGCGGGAGGGGTGCGATTCGAAAGAGCTGTGGAAAAGTGTTCGATGGCGTCGCAGGATTACCGAACAAGAGTCAAAAGCCCCACAAGCAAGTCCGGCGTATGGGCTAGCGTGATGGAGCAGCGAGATGAGGGTGGCCGTCGATAGGAGCGAAGGCCGCCTAGATTCGTCTCAGCGCCCTAAGGGTGCTCAACTGGTCTTTGGGCAAGCGAGCCTTCTAAGTAATTGCCTGGCTTACTGTCTCAATGAACTTATGCATGTCAAGAAAGTAGTTTGGATACGCCCGTTTCAGCGCGGCAACTGATTCGACCGAAACTAGAACGGCGTCGCGTATCGGGACTCCTCCGCCGTGCTGAACAATGTTACGTTCAATGGCCATATAATCCTTGGAGGCCTTCTCCAACTCCCCTGGAGCGTAACCTGTGACCCTTACCCTTCTCGCTGAGGGATCAAGTTCTAGCAAGAAATAATAAGCATCTTTGGCACCTACTTCCTCCAGGTTCTGAAGTGCGGCGCCGTATATCCGCAGGTGGTTTACGACATCAAGTTTCTGTGCATAGCTCTGTAATTCTTGTTTGAGTTCTTTCCTGTTCGTCGGGGTTTCCGGAACGGGGGCCGTGCGTTCTCTCATGGCAATCGCGGTACCCATCAGTTCAAAGAATCGTAGCCAGTCCTTTTCGCCTTGGCTTGATTTCAAAGCCTGCTGTATAAAAGTGCCCACTGTCTCGACCGCCGTTGCCCATGCGTGTTGCAGTGTGGATCGGAGTTGAACTTCAATTTTCAAGTCATTGTAACTTTTCGACTTTTTATCGCTGTAGTATTTATATATGAGATGAATGCTTCGATAGCCTGATGCCTTTGGTTCCGCAATGTAATCGTCTTTATGTACAAGCTTATGCTTGATATCACTGCGCTCATACAGCCTAACAAGTTGATTGACTTTAGGCACCGACTCGACAATTGCGCGGCACCCAGCGATATCTTGCATTTGTGAGAGTTTCATGTCGGGGAATCGCTCGAGCTTTGCACCTATTGATGACAGTCTCTTGAGTCGTTGGGCAACGAGGCTTCGGTCGTCTACTTGCTTGGCCTTGTTACGCAGGCCGATCTGAAATGTATTCAGGGGAAAACTGTGAGATGACCGCCAGTTGTTAATGATTTGGTATGCTTCGTCTGCCTCAAGTAAATTGAAGCTTGTCGGGTCGACCAACACACACCCGGCGCGATTCACGCGATCTCTCGGATACTGAGGAGTTGCCCATTTTCCCCAAGCCATTTGGAAGGAATATAGCTTGTCAGTCGCTGCTTTGTCACGGGAATGATAGAAGATTCGAACTTGTACGATGGCGCTTGGCCCGCTTACAAAAGAAAAAACTGTGCACGTTATGAAAACTATAAATCGTGTGGTACTCGGCAAGAGTCAAGAGCCTTACGCCAGGCGAGTGATCAGGTTGCGGTGTTTGCAGCGGCCTTGTCCATGTTTGAGTCCAGCCACGATCCCTCCACTACGGTCGGGATGACAGGGAAAACAAAGATGCCGCCCTGAAGGGACGGCGCTACATGGAGCAAGAACCGAAGAGAGGGCACGATATGTCCTGCCCCTACGCAGACGAAAGCCGGTACCTGCGGAGAGGTCACCCATCACGAGCCGCCACTCCTGCGCTACACTGAAGAGGTGAGGCCGGGCTGAACCATGCCGTCTCCCAGCAATCTTCCGCTGCGCTTCAACCGCGACCGCTCCGAGCGGCAGCTCGACGCGCGCCTGGAAGAACTGCTCGAAAAGCTGCGCATCAACCGCCCCTCGGAAGATCCCTGGATGGTGCGGCGCGCCTACGAAATTGCCGCCGAGCGTCATCGCGACCAGCTGCGCAGTTCCGGCGACCCCTACTTGTCGCACCTGCTCGAAGTCGCGCACATCCTGGCGGACATGCGCCTCGATGCCACCACGCTGACCGCGGCGCTGCTCCATGACGCCATCGAAGACACCGAGTATCCCCTCTCCCGCATCGAAGAACGCTTTGGCGCGGACGTAGCCCATCTCGTCGAAGGCGTCACGAAAATCGGCCGCTTGAACATGATGGCGCCGGAAACGCGCCAGGCGGAAAACGTCCGCAAGATGCTGCTGGCCATGGTGAACGACGTTCGCGTCGTCCTCGTCAAGCTGGCCGACCGGCTACACAACATGCGCACCCTCGAATATCTCGAACCGGACAAGCAGGAGCGCATCTCGCGCGAAACGCTGGACATCTATGCGCCCATCGCCCACCGCCTGGGAATGAGCGTCGTTCGCGGCGAGCTCGAGGACCTGGCGTTCCGCTATCTCGAACCGGAAGGGTTTCTCGCGCTGCAAAAGGAAGTTAGCGACAAAGCGCCGATCCACAAGAAATTTCTCGAGGAAGTCCAAGCCACCATCCAGACCAAGCTTGTCGAGAGCGGCATTCCCGCCGAGCTCGAGGCGCGCGTGAAGGGCTTGTATTCGCTGCACCGCAAAATGCTGCGCCAGGAAACCGGCCTCGAGCAGGTCTACGACCTGCTCGCCGTGCGCGTCATCACCGATTCGGAGCGCAGCTGCTACGCAGCGCTTGGCGTAGTCCACCACATCTGGCGGCCCGTCCCCGGACGCTTTAAGGATTACATCGCCATGGCCCGGCCGAATCTTTATCAGTCGTTGCATACCACGGTGTTGCACGGCGGGCAGCCCTTCGAGATGCAAATCCGCACGCAGGAAATGCACCGCATCGCCGAGGAAGGCGTCGCCGCGCATTGGAAATACAAGGGCGGCAAGCCGGGGTCGGAGGATGACGACCAGCGCATCGTGTGGATGCGGCAGCTGATCGAATGGTCGCAGGAGCTTCAGGAACCCGGGGAATTTCTTAACACGCTGAAAGTAGATCTCGCGCCCGTCGAAGTCTATGCCTTCACGCCAAAGGGCCGCGTGCTGGAGCTCGTGCGCGGCGCCACGCCCGTGGACTTTGCGTATTTGGTGCACACCGAAGTGGGGCATCAGTGCGTGGGCGCAAAAGTAAACGGGCAAATGGTTTCGCTGCGCCATGAAATCACCAGCGGCGACGTGGTCGAGATTCTCACGCAGAAAGGCCATCACCCCAGCCGCGACTGGCTGAGCTTCGTCAAGTCCTCGCACGCCAAAAGTAAAATCCGCCACTGGATCAACGAGCAGGAACGCGAAGAAGCCATGGAAATGGGGAAGAAGCTGCTCGAAAACGAAGCGCGTCACTTCGGCCGCAGCCTGAAGAAAATTCCCGAAGCCGACATGCTCAAATTTGTTTCCGACCACGGCCTTTCCAAAATCGAAGATCTTTATGCCGCTGTCGGCTTCGGAAAATATTCCGCGCGTCAGATCCTTGCGCGCGTGCTCGGCGAAGCGGCAAAGGAGGACGAGACCGAGACCATCGATTCCAAGCCCACGCTCGTCAAGACCGTCAAGCGCATGCTGGGTTTCGGCGAAGCCCCGCTGATCGTCAAGGGCTACGACGACCTGCTCGTGTACCGCGCCAAGTGCTGCAACCCCATTCCCGGCGACGAAATTGTCGGCTACATCACGCGCGGCCGCGGCGTCGCCGTGCATACCCGCCTATGTCCCAACGTGCAGAACTTGATGTACCAGACCGAGCGCCGCATCGCCGTCGAATGGGGCGGAGGAAGCGAAGCGACATTTCCGGTGCAACTCTCGATCCGCGCGAAAGATCGCGCCGGCTTGCTCGCGGAAGTTACTGCGGTCATCAGCGGAGCCGGCTCGAATATCCGCAGCCTGGAAAGCCGCCCGGACAAAATGAACGCGCGCGTGGATGCCAATCTGGAAATTGCCGACAAGCGCCAGCTCGAAACGATTTTCGTCAATATCCGCAAAATTTCCGGCGTTTACGGCGTCGAACGCGTCTACCAAGCCGGCCAATGAAGGATTCGGATTTCGTTTCACACGGCGCATCGATCATGACGTCCGACGCGCTTTCCATCGCCTCTGTTTGCCTGACATACCTTCTCGACCTGTCCTTTCGCCGGGTATCACGCACAACACATCGCCGGACCCGCCCCGTTGCGGTCGTTACAATGAAATCATGCGCAACAAGCTCATCCTTCTCGGCGTGTGCCTCCTCTCCGCGAGCGGCTGCAAACAACATCCGCTCACGGATTATCGCCCGCTCGATCAGGCCGGCATGTGGTCCAGCAACGTCGAAGAACTGAAAAAATTGAATACCTCCGACACGGAAGTCTTACAACTCGTCAAAATGAAGCAGGCTGGTCTGAGTGACGACACCTGCGTGGCTCTGATTGCCGACGCTCACCAGCATCAGCACCTCTTTACCAGCGCCGATTCCGCCGTCAACCTGGCGCGCGCCGGGTACACTGAGCCCGTGATTCTGGAGATTGCGAAAATCGATCAGCTCGATATCATCGGCGGGGACGCGGTGATGCTGCGGCTGGTTGGACTCTCCGATGGGGCGGTCGACACGATTCTGCAGCGGCGGCTGCACGGCCAGCCCACGCTCAGCAGCGCGGAAATCGGCCGTTTGAAAAATACCGGGCTGACCGAAAGACAAATCCTGGAACGCGTGAATCAAGGTATGACCGATGCTCAAGCCGACAAGGAAGCTACCGCGCGTGAAGCAGCGCGCAATCATTCCGGCACGGGTTTCGTGCGCCTCCGTGGCCGCCGCTCCCGCTGATTTGCTCGTTTCGATTCTTGGTAAACGATTGAGAGCGGCCCGCGGCCGCGCTCCGCAAATCCTCACTCGCTGCTTTTGCTTCGAACCGTTCCCCGATACAATCAAATCGTTTTGAACCTGCAGCCGCATTCGCGTTTTCTGCTCGCATCGCTGCTCGTGACCGCTTCCTTCTGGGCCACGTCCTGTGTTGCGCCGCTGGGTCCTGGCTACACGATCGAGAAGCAGCAAGTGCGCGTGCAGTTTGTTCCCGCGCCGGAGCCGCGCATTCGCATCGAAGCGGACTACCAACTGAAGAATACCGGCAACCGGCCGCTGAGCGATCTCGAGCTGCGTTTGCCGGGGCGGCAGCGATTTCATTATGACGAGCCCCGCGCGACCTGGGATGGCACTGCGGTAACGATTGGGGTTTCACCGGACAATCCAACGAATGCGCTGCTCACGTTTCCGGGATCATGGGCTGTTCTTGCAAACCACGCGCTGCATCTCTCCTTGGAGTTAGCGCTGGCGCCGCCGGACGAAGCCACGTTGAGTTTTTCGGAGGACGCATTTTTTCTGCCGGCACAAGGATGGAGTCCGGAATTACTGCCGGCGCGAGGAAGCTTTGCCACCGGCGGCGTGCCGCCGAAGAAATGGGAATTAAGCGTGCGCGCGCCTGCAGGATTTCTGATTCACACGAGCGGAGCGCAGGTGAAAACTTCGCGCAACGGCGGAGAGTTGACGGTTCGCGCGACAGAGGGAGCGGCGGATCATTATCCCTTCGTGATTGCGGGGCGTTACACTTCCGCGCAAATCGGCAAAGGGAAAGAGAAGATTTACCTCTGGACGCGAAAGGCGCAGGACGCCGCGGGGTTGCGCCCGGTCAGCGAAGCCTTCGCTCGCTCGATCGAAGCATACGATTCTGTTTTTGGCGCTCGCACCAGGGTTTCTCTTCCAACCTGGATTGTGGAGTGCCCGCTTGTGAAGGGATGCTTTACGAGTTTCAATCCTTCCACCGAGACGCTATTGGGTGGAGAAGAGAACGAACGCATGTTCGTCGAAATGGTTTCTCTGGATACGATGATGATTGATCTCAGCGGTGGCGCGCCGAAACTCGCGGCGGCTGCGGCTCCCTCGCTTGCGTCGAGCTGGCTGGGCTATGCGCAGAACCCCGGATTTTACGAACAGAAACCGCCGCTTTCCGCCTTTCCGGCCTTCGCGGCGTCGATTGGCAGGCAAGCTGCCGAAGGCGCGGACTCCCGCGCCGAAGCGATTCGCCGCGTCCTTCGCCTGATTCCGGAGAAGTCAAAGGCTCATCGCCCGGAAGACCAAGCCGTTCTTCGAGCGAAGAGTTTTCTCTTTTTTTATGCGCTGCAAGATCGGTATGGAGGCGAAGTGTTTCGCAGCGCAGTTCGTCATATGCTGTATGCTCGCAGGGAGCGCGGGTTGGAACTCAGCGACTTGATTGCCGCTTTCGAACAGGAAGCGCACCAGAATGTCGCCGAATTCGTGCGTTCGTGGATGAAGCATCCGGGAGTGCCCGACGAATTTCGCGCCCGGTACGGCGAAACCGCCGCAGCGGCCCATTCTTCCAAGGAGACCACACCATGAGAGATGTCGTTCTGACCGACCGGGGGCCGAAACCCATCGGACCGTAT
>JBGQCW010000085.1:0-7730 GCA_041495565.1 Candidatus Acidiferrum sp. | reverse complement strand
TCTTCACGGTCAAAGGGGGTGATGAAGGTCTGATTCAGCTTGGTAAAGAGCGCGTGAGTGATCTCGTCGCCTTCGTGCTCGATGGCTTTCACGATCTGCACCTGTTCCGGCACGCCGGTGTAGTGCGTGAGCATTTTATGCAGGGCATTGGCCCCCACATGGATATTCGCTGCTTGTTTGGCAAAGAGGTCGAAGAAACCCTCTTCGCGCGGCAAGAACCGTTGCAAAAGTCCTGGCATGATATCTGACTCTCCCCTGAAGAGTCGTGGTGAGGCGAAGGGACGATAACAGAGGTAGGCTAGGGTAGGCAAGTGAGCGTATGGGAGTCAAGGAGCAGGGAATTGCCAAAACAAAGAGGGCGTTACGGTTGTCCGTAACGCCCTCTTGGAATTGAGGTTATGGGCGAGCGGGAGAACTAGTACATGCCGCCCATGCCGCCTGCGCCGGGGGCACCGGCAGCGGCTGCCTTGTTGTCTTCCTTGATGTCGGCGATGAGGGCTTCGGTGGTGAGCATGAGGCCCGCGATGGAGGCTGCGTTCTGCAGCGCCAGGCGGGTGACCTTTGCCGGGTCGATGATACCCATCTTGATCATGTCGCCGTACTCGCCGGTTTCGGCGTTGAAGCCGAAGTTATCGTCCTTGGACTCGCGGATCTTGCCGATCACAACGGCGCCTTCATGGCCGGCGTTGAGAGCGATTTGGCGGGAAGGCTCTTCGAGGGCGCGCTTCACGATGCCTGCACCAACGGCTTCGTCATCGTGGAGCTTGAGCTTCTCGAGCGCAGTGATGGCGCGGAGCAGCGCCGAGCCGCCGCCGGGGACGATACCTTCCTCGACAGCCGCACGGGTAGCGTGCATGGCGTCTTCCACACGCGCCTTCTTTTCCTTCAGCTCGGTTTCGGTGGCTGCGCCAACTTTGATGACGGCGACGCCGCCGACGAGCTTGGCAAGGCGTTCCTGGAGCTTTTCCTTGTCATAGTCGCTGGTGGTGTTCTCGACCTGCGTGCGGATCTGCTTCACACGGCCTTCGATGTCCGCGGACTTGCCGCCGCCTTCGATGATGGTGGTGTTGTCCTTGTCGATGGTGACCTTCTTGGCGCGGCCGAGGTCCTCGAGCTTCACGTTCTCCAGCTTGATGCCGAGGTCTTCGGTGACGGCCTTGCCGCCGGTCAGGGTCGCGATGTCCTCAAGCATGGCCTTGCGGCGATCGCCAAAGCCCGGGGCCTTGACGGCGCTGCACTGCAGCGTGCCGCGGAGCTTGTTCACCACTAGGGTGGCGAGGGCTTCGCCTTCGATGTCTTCCGCGATGATGAGGAGCGGCTTGCCCATTTTTGCGGTCTGCTCGAGCAGGGGGAGAAGATCCTTCATCGAGCTAATTTTCTTTTCGTGGATGAGGATGCGGACGTCTTCCAGCACGCACTCCATGCGGTCCGGATCGGTGATGAAGTAGGGAGAGAGGTAGCCGCGGTCAAACTGCATGCCTTCGACTACTTCGAGGGTCGTCTCCATCGTCTTGGATTCCTCGACGGTGATGACGCCATCCTTACCGACCTTCTTCATGGCTTCGGCGATGATGCCGCCGATCTGCTTGTCGTTGTTGGCGGAAATGGTGCCAACCTGGGCGATCATGTCGCCCTTCACGTCTTTGTGAAGCCTCTTGATCTCTTCGACGGCAACTTCGACGGCCTTCTCGATGCCGCGCTTGAGAGCGGTGGGGCTGGCGCCTGCGGCGACAGTCTTGACGCCTTCGCGAAAGATGGCCTGCGCGAGCACGGTCGCGGTGGTCGTGCCGTCACCGGCAACGTCGGAAGTCTTGGAAGCGACTTCGCGGACCATCTGCGCACCCATGTTCTCGAGGGGATCGCGGAGCTCGATTTCCTTGGCTACGGTCACGCCGTCCTTGGTAATGATCGGCGCGCCGAACTTCTTTTCGATCACCGCATTGCGGCCCTTGGGACCGAGGGTGATCTTCACTGCGTCGGCAAGAGCGTTCACACCGCGCAAAATCGCCTGGCGGGACGCTTCACCTGTTACAATCTGCTTCGCCATACTTTTCATTCCTCCTGAAATGTTTCAATTCGCTTGCGAGCGGCAGGTTTTCACCTGCCATCTGTTGCTCAAACCTTTAGGCTTGAGGTTGATTTCCGAGACTGCCAAACCATAGGCTTGCCGACGAATGCTTACTTTTTCGACCCTGCCGCCTTGGCAGCGCCGCTGATCTTCGCGAGGATCTCGTCCTCTTTCAGGATCAACAGCTCTTCGTCTTCGATTTTGATCTCCGTGCCGCTGTACTTGCCGAAGAGGACGCGGTCGCCCGCTTTGACGTCCAGCGGCACGCGCTCGCCCTTCTCGCGGCGGCCAGCGCCGACGGCGATGACTTCGCCTTCTTGCTGCTTCTCTTTGGCGGAGTCCGGAATGATGATGCCGCCCTTGATGCTTTCCTTCTCTTCAATGCGCCTCACGACTACGCGGTCGTGGAGCGGGGTCAGATTCACTGCCATCTTGAAAAACCTCCGTAGGTGAACTTTCGGTTTGAACTGTGGCTAAGAGAGAAAAGGGGATTAGCACTCCTCGTAGCCGACTGCTAATATAGCAGAAAAGCCTTGCATGTCAAGCATTTCCCGGACAGGAACAGAGGGCGTCTGTGGATTTTATGGCTAACTAAACTGTTTATTTATAAGCACTTAAGTAGTGCAAGAAAAAAGTGACACACGGTGGTTGTGCTGCAGATAGACCCGTCGTAGAATCCGACACGTTGGAGTCTCATGGGGTCATTGCTTTACATCCGGCTCATTGGCTACACGGTGGGCACGCTGCTGCAGCTTTTCTGGATGGTGGTGATTCTCGGCTACCGCCGTCAGAGAAATTTTGAGCGCGTCTTCTTTTTTCTCTGCCTGGCTTTGTTCTTCTTCTATGGCGGGTCACTTCTCGCCCTGAACTCACAAATCTATTACAACCTGCCGCCAGCGGCGCTCAATGAATTTGCAATCGTAATCATTTCCATCGGGCTTTGCCTATTGCCCGCACTCCTTCTGCATCTGCACATGGAATATGCAGAGACGCGCGGCCTGCTCAGGAGCAAGCGCTGGAAACTCGCGGTGTTATTCCTGTTTTATGCGGCTTGTCTGCATCTTGTGTATCACCGGGTTCCGCCTCTTCTGCAGGACCCCCATTTCAATTTTCTTGAGCCCGGTAGTTCGTTAGGGGAGAACTTTGCCATCGTGCTCGCAGTTGCGCTGGCATGGTGCGGAAGCTGGGAAAGGCGCTTCGCGGCGGCTGCCCCGGACAAGCCCCAACGCTATTTTCACTGGACGCTGTTGGTGGTCTTCGCCGGTGCATTCCTTGCGGTCGCCGGCTTGCATTTGGCCCCGTTTCATCTGCAAGCACGGACGGCAGGGGAATTTGCCACTGCTTTTTCTCTGCTCCCGATCTTGCCGTTCACCGTGCTGATCTACTTAGTCCAACGGCATAACTTTTTGCAGATCGGGCGGCAGAAAAATCTTCTGTACGCGATTTCGGCGACTTTTCTTGCCTTACTTTACCTCAGCCTCGTCCGCCGTCTCGGCACCTGGCTGGAGCCGGTATTACCTCCCGAAGCGACGGCGTCCATCCTGCTATTCGTGCTGGTGATTTTCATCGAGCCGTTGCAGAGAGCGCTGGGGCGGAGGCTCCAGGAGACTGCGCTGAAAGAAATGGATCTGGCGCATCGGCTCGCATCCGAAATCCAACAGGAGGCGCGGCGGGGCGATGTGCCTCAATTGGCGAATTTCATCGAGAGCCGCCTGAAAGAACAATTTGAGTTTGCCGACGTGGGATTGATGCTCTGGGATCCAAGCGGCGGCAAAGAGGAGCGGCTTCCGACCCGCAAGGAATACAGAGAAGGCTTTGCGATCCTGCAAGGGAACCGAACTCTCGGCACGCTTGGCATCGAACCGCACGGGGCGGCGATCTCCGGCGAGACGAAGGTAGCGCTGGAGTTTTTATGCGAGCAGTTGCCAGGGTCGCTGGATTTGTGCCGTTTGATCGAGGAAAAGTTGCGGTTGGAGAGGGAACTGGCGGAACGCGAGCGGCTAGCGCTGGTGGGGCAGATGGCGGCGAGCATTTCGCATAACTTGAAGAATCCGCTGGGATCGATGAAGACCATTTTGCAGGTGCAGCTGGAGAATCCGGAGCTGCCCGATTCCATGCGCGCCGAAACGAAGATGGTGCTCGATGAGATTGGGCGGTTGACCGGAAAGCTGAACCAGTTGCTGCAATTCAGCCGGCCGGCCGTGCGTGGAGGCAGCGTGGCGGGGAGTTGCGACGCCCGCTTGGTCATTGAGGAAGTGGCAAGCGTTTTGTCGCACGAAGCGGAGCGGCGAGGTTTGAAGCTGCTGCTGCGAGTTTCCGGAGACAACTCTCGAGTCGCGTTGAGCGCGGAAGCACTCAACGACATTGTTTCGAATCTCTTGGTGAATGCTCTGGAGGCGGCAACCCGCGGAGGAAACGTGAGTGTGAGCGCCGCGCCGCACGAAGGCGTTTTTGTTCTTGGCGTCGAGGATGATGGGCCGGGGATTCCCGCAGCGTTGAGGGAGAAGATTCTGCAGCCCTTCTTCACGACTAAGTCGCAGGGAACAGGATTGGGCTTGGCGATTGTGGCGCGGCGGGTGGCGGAGTTTGGCGGCAAAGTGGATTGGGAAAGTCCGATATGGGATGGCCGCGGGACGCGGTTCCACGTGACGCTGCCGTTAGAAGAAACAAAGAAGCAGGGAAATAAGGAAATAAGGAAAAGAAAAAGATGAAAACCATTTTGATAGTGGATGACGAGCCGACGGCGAGATACGGGTTGCGGCGCGCGCTGGAAGCTAAATTCCGCATCGCCGAGGCGGATTCGGCCGAAGCAGCGCGGGAGGCGTTGCCCCGCGAGCAGCCGGACCTCGTGCTACTGGATGTCGTGATGCCGGGACAGGATGGAATTTCGTTCTTGCGCTGGATGCGCGAGCAGGGTAGCGAAGTGCCGGTGCTGATGGTATCTGCTTTGGATACGGCGAAAACGGCGGTCGAGGCGTTGCAGCTGGGCGCGGCGGATTATCTGGTGAAGGGATTCGAATTGGAAGAGCTGCGGCAGCGCGTGTCGAACCTGCTGAAGCTCGCGACCCTTGAAAAAGAAAACGACTCGCTGCGCCGCAGGCTCACCACCGAAGGGCAATTCGGACAGATGATTGGGCGCTCCGCCGAAATGCGCCGCACCTTTGAGATGGCGGACCGCGTCGCCCCGACGGATTCGACGGTGCTGATTCTGGGAGAGAGCGGCACAGGGAAGGACTTGCTGGCGCAGGAGATTCACGCGCGATCGCCACGCGCCGGAAAAGCGTACGTCGCCGTGAATTGCGCCGCGCTTCCGGAAACGCTCATCGAATCGGAATTGTTCGGGTACGAGCGCGGCGCGTTCACCGGCGCGGCGCAACAGAAGAAGGGAAAATTCGAGCTGGCGTCGGGCGGGACAATTTTCCTGGACGAAATTGGCGACATGAATCCGGTGACGCAGGCCAAGGTGCTGCGCGTGCTGGAAAATCGCACGATTGAGCGGCTCGGCGGGACGCAATCGATCCCGGTGGACGTGCGAGTGATCAGCGCGACACACCGGAATCTGGCGGCGGAAATCCGCGCGGGGAAATTTCGCGAGGATTTGTTCTACCGGCTGCGCGTGGTGACCATCGAGTTGCCGCCGCTCCGCGCTCATAAGGAAGATATCGTGCTGCTGGCGGAGACTTTTCTGCAAATGCATGCCGCACGGCTCGGGCGAGCGGCACGCCTCAAGCGCGAGGCGATGGCGGCGATCGAGAAATTCGATTGGCCGGGCAACGTGCGCGAGTTGAAGAACGCCCTGGAGCGCAGCCTGGTGCTCTGCCGCGGCGAGGAGATCGGCGTTGACGATTTGCCGTCGGAAGTCGTTCACGGCGAGGCGATCTCTCACAAACCGAACAACGGCGGGCCGGATAACGGAATTGGAGAACGGGATTTCCGCGAAGCGAAGAGAAAGTTTGAGGTGGCGTACCTGACCAGGCAATTGGTGGAGCACCGCTGGAACGTCTCACGAACTGCAGCCACCATCGGGCTGCACCGGCAGAGCTTGCAGGAGAAATTGCGCGAGCTTGGTATCCGTCGCCCGGGCCGCGAGCCGCTGGAAGAAGAATAGGAGTTAACACAGAGATCACGGAGGACACAGAGGGCACGGAGAAGAGATGAAGCAGAGCGTCAGAGAATGACGACCGGGAAAAACAAACTGATGACGGCAGGATATGTGCTCGCGGGTGGCGGAAGCACGCGATTCGGACGGGACAAAGCGCTTGTGGAGATCGGCGGAAAGCCAATGCTGGCGCGCATGATCCAACTCCTGCAGAGCACCACTCTGGAAGCAAGGATAGTTGCAGCGCACGGGGAATACTCTGCATTCGGGGTGCAAATTGTTGAGGATCGGTGGCCAGGGGAGGGACCGCTCGGTGGCATCATTACCGCGCTCGAAGATGCTGCCGGGAGCGCTGCGCAGTCGGAATGGAATCTGATTGTGAGCTGCGACATGCCGTTCTTGACGCGCGAGTGGCTGGCCTTCCTAACTGAGCGCGCGTCAGAGAGCCAAGCGCAAGTTGTGGTTCCTTCCTCAGCAAATGGGCCGGAACCGTTGTGCGCCTGTTACCGAACCGATGCGGCCGGGGCGCTCCGAACGGCGTTTCAAGGCGGCGTACGCAAAGTAACGGACGGATTGAAAGGCGTGGCTACGGAAGTCCTTGACGAGGCGGACTGGAAACGGTTTGATAGCGCAGGGCGGCTCTTCTGGAACATGAATACAGCGGAGGATTTTGAAGAAGCGCGCCGGGTGTGGGAAACGGAGCGAGTGTGAGCGAGGCTGTGAAGAATGCTCCGGACGCAGTGAACTACTTCGAGTTTCGCGGCGTGTGCAAGGCGTTCGACGAGCGCCCGGTGCTGAAGGACGTGAGCTTTACGGTGAAGCGCGGCGAGACTTGCGTCATCATGGGGCGCAGCGGCGTGGGGAAATCGGTTTCGCTGAAGCACATCATGGGATTCCTGAAAGCGGATTCGGGACAGATTTTTGTCGACGGAGAGGACATCACCAATTTCAGCGAAGCGGATTTCGAACCAATTCGGCGCAAAGTGACGATGGTGTTTCAGTCGGGAGCGCTTTTCGATTCGCTAACGGTCGGAGAGAACATAGCGTTTCCTCTTGAGGGGCAACCAGGCCTGACCGATGAGGATGTCGAGGCCTACGTTGGAAAACTGGCGCACATGCTGGAAGTGGATGACGTCCTCGACAAGTTGCCCAGCGAGCTTTCCACGGGAATGAAGCGTGCGGTGGCCATCGGCCGGGCGCTGGCGCAGAATCCCGAAGCGATCTTGTTCGACGAGCCGACGACGATGGTGGACCCGATCATGGCGGGCCACACTGGCGATTTGATCCTGCGATTGAAGCAGGCGTTTCACAAGACGTCGATCGTCGTGACTCACGATACTCATCTGGCGAAAAAGCTTGCGGACGTCGTCGTGTTTCTCCAGGACGGGAAAGTAACCTTCTTCGGACCCTGGGCCGATTTCGAGAATTCCAAAGATCCTTTCCTGAAGAATTTCCGCATGCAGGATGAATTGATTCCCGCCTTGGACGTGACTCTGTGAGCCAGACAGCGAATGGCGCTGCCAATCCGATCAAGCAATTGCGCAAGGAGATGGGCTTCTGGGA
>JBGQCW010000084.1:0-7745 GCA_041495565.1 Candidatus Acidiferrum sp. | reverse complement strand
TGAGGCGGGTTTGGTGGCGCGGATGAAGGCGCTGATGAATTTGCCATTGATCTGCGGGCCTACGGTTTCGGCGTCGAGGCCGGCGGCTTCGAGAAATTCGCGCGCCTCTTCGATTTTGTAAACGCGAGTGGGTTCGACATTGATGGAGGCAAAGCCGGCGCGGGCAAGCTTTTCGCGGTATTCGTTTTCCTCGAGAGCGCCGGCGATGCAGCCGACCCAGAGTTCCATGCTTTTACGAATGTTGGCGGGAACTTCGCCGCGGACGACGACATCGGAAATGGCGAAACGTCCGCCGGGCTTGAGGACGCGGAAGGCTTCGGCGAGGACACGGTCCTTGTCACCGGAAAGGTTGATGACGCAGTTGGAGATGATGACATCGACGGAGTTGTCCGGCAGAGGAATGTTTTCGATGGCGCCCTTGAGGAATTCGACGTTTTCGATGCCGGTTTTTTTCTGGTTTTCGCGGGCCAGGGCGAGCATTTCGTCGGTCATGTCCAGACCGTAAGCTTTGCCGGTGGGACCGACACGTTTTGCGGAGAGGATGACGTCGATGCCGCCGCCGGAACCGAGATCGAGGACGATTTCGCCGGGCTGGAGTTTCGCCAGCGCGGTGGGATTGCCGCATCCGAGCGAAGCGGCGACGGCTTTTTCCGGCAGCGCGGCTTTTTCTGCGTCATTGTAAAGGTTTTTGGTGATGGGGTCGCAGCCGCTCAATGCGGCGCCACCGCCGCAGCAGGCCGTACCACCGCCGGCGGCGCGCTTCGCGGCTTCGCCGTATTTTTGCTTTACTGCTTCTTGGATGTTTGTTTCGCTCATTGGATTTTCCTTTCAAAGTCTAAAAACTTGGGAATTTCTACAGTTGAGATCCATTCCGGCAAGGCCGGAATCTTCGATCGCTTCGCTCAGGAGGACAATCGGTCATGGCTTACTCCTTTTGAAATCTGGACGACGGAATCGGCGGGAACGGCGCGGCTGCGCGTACAGCATTCCTCATAGAGGAAGTTCATGACTTCGCGCAGGGCATCGGTATCGGCCGAATACCAGAGATAGGTGCTTTCGCGGCGTACATGGACAAGGCCAACCTGCTTCAACTTCTCCAGGTGGTGCGAAAGCGTGGAAGCGGGGATTCCGAGTTCCTCCTGGACCTCGCCGGCAACCATGCCTTCCGGATGAGCGGCAAGGAGAAGGCGGAGAATCTGGAGGCGGGGCTCGGCGCCGAGAGCGGAGAAGCGGTCGGCGGAGCGTGTAACGAGGAGCGGATCGGGGCGTCGCATATTTCGATGCTTGCAGAAAGACAGAATGATGTCAAGTGTTTTCTTGGCGTCAACGCTTTCCCAAGCGCCGGCATCTTAAGAGGAGTGCCTCCTAGGCCCTGGAAACGGTCCCTCTTTCGGTTTTGACCGCGTTTCGGCCGCATGGGATACTTTTTGTTTCCGGGGCTGACATGAACCTTCAACGGATTACCCTTGCCGCAGTATTGACCGGCGTGACCGGGGCGGCCACCTTTGCGCAGGCAACGCAGGATTCCGCGCCCGCGAAGAAGAGCGACTCTTCCGCTGCGGCGCAGGATTCACTAGTAGATCCCAAGACCGTACCTTCCACAAAAGAATCCGCACGCGGCGAGGCCTACTACAACTTCACGATGGGCCACATCTACGAGCAGCAGTACGAGGCGACGAGCCGGGCGGAATACGCGACGCAGGCGATCGAGGCTTACAAGAAGGCGTATGCACTCGATCCGAAGTCGCCGGTGATCGGAGAGCGGCTGGCGGAGATGTACTGGAAGGCGCAACGGATTCACGATGCGGTGACGGAGGCGCAGGAGATCCTGAAGCGCGACCCGGACGACGTGCAGTCGCGGCGGCTGCTGGGACGGATCTATCTGCGAAGCCTCGGTGATCTGAGCGCTGGAAACACCCAGACGGAGACGGTGAGCAAGGCCATCGAGCAGTATCGCGAAATTTACCGGCTCGATCCCTCGGACACCGAATCGGCGTTATGGCTGGCGCGGCTGTACCGGCTGAAGAACGAGCATGAAAAAGCAGAGCAGGTACTGCGGACCATCCTGAAGAACGATCCGGAAAACGAGCCGTCGGTGGAGCAACTGACGCAACTGTTGATGGATGAAGGCAAGTCCACAGAAGCGGTTGCGCTGCTCGAGGGGATTACGGCGCATTCGCCTTCGCCGGTGCTGTTGGATCTGCTGGGTGACGCGTACACGCAGGCGCATGAACTTGCGAAGGCGGAACAGGCGTACCGCAAGGCGCAGGAACTCGATCCGTCGGAACTGAGCCATCAGCGCGGGCTGGGGCAGACGCTGCTGGCCGAGGAAAAATATGCGGAAGCGCTGGCCGTCTACCAGAAGCTTTCGGACTTGATGCCGGATGATTCGGATGTTTATTTGCGTATGGCACAGATCTACCGCGAACTGCATCAACTCGACAAAGCGGAAGACAATCTGGTGAAAGCACGGCAATACGCACCGGGCAGCCTGGAAGTGATGTACAACGAAGCGATGCTGTACCAGGCGCAGGGAAGATTTGAGGATGCGATCCGGGTATTGTCGGACGCAGTGACAGGGATTAAGGCGCAGTCGCCGGTGCAGCCATCGCGGCGAAGGTCGCTGGCCATTCTTTTTCAGCAGCTCGGTCAACTGTATCGCGACACGCAGAATTATCAGGCGGCGATTTTCACCTACGAAGAGCTGGGACACCTGGGCGAAGAAGAGGATCGCCGCGCGCGGATGATGATCCTGGACACGTACCGCGCGGCGAAGGATTTGGCGAAAGCGCTACAGACCGGCAAGGAAGCGCTATTAAAATATCCGGCCGATCCGGCGATACGAACGAGCCATGCCCTGTTGCTGGGCGAAAACGGCCAAACGGATGATGCGGTAAAGATTTTGCGGGCACAGCTTCACGGCAATGAAGGAGACCGCGAAACCTATTTGAACATCGCGCAAGTGAACGAGCGCGGACGGCGGTACAAAGAGGCCGAGGAAGCGGCGCATGCGGCCGAAGTGCTGCCGGGGCAGGCACGCGACAATGAAATGGTGTGGTTTTTGCTTGGCGCCATTTACGAGCGTCAGAAATTTTTCGACAGGGCCGAAGAGCAGTTCAAGAAAGTGCTGGCGGTGAATCCGAAAAGCGCGCCGGTGCTGAATTATTACGGATACATGCTGGGCGATTTGGGAATCCGGCTCGATGAAGCGGAGGCGCTGGTGCAGCGGGCGCTGAAAGAAGACCCGTTCAACGGGGCGTACCTCGATAGCCTGGGGTGGATCTATTTCAAAGAGGGCAAGTTTGCAGCTTCTGAGACCACGCTGCGCAAAGCGGTGGAACGCGAAAGCCGCGACGCGACGATTCATTCCCACCTGGGCGATCTCTATGCCAAGACGGGGCGCAGCGACCTGGCCGCCGCCGAATGGGAAAAGTCGTTGAACGAATGGCGGCGCTCGCTTCCCGCGGATATCGAAGCCGACAAAGTGGCGGAGCTGGAAAAGAAGCTTTCGCAATCCAAACGCCGCCTGGCGCAAAAATCCACGGCGAGAGACGCGAAGCCGTAGTTAACCGCATGCCCGATGTACGCATCCCCGCGTTCGCAAAAATCAATCTCCGCCTGGATATCCTGGGGAAGCGCGCCGACGGATTTCACGAGCTGCGCACAATTTTTCAGACGATTTCGCTGCACGATGAATTGCACTTGCGCGCATCACGCAGCGACGGAATCGCGCTGACAATTCAGGGAAACCAATCGCTCTCCACAGAACCGGTTCAGAAAAATCTGGTGTATCGCGCGGTGGATGCGTTGCGGCGGGAATTAAAAATTCGCGGCGGGGTGGAAATTGAGCTAAAGAAGAAGATTCCGGCGGGGCGGGGACTTGGCGGGGGATCGAGTGACGCAGCCGCGGCGCTGGTGGGATATCTGCGGCTGATGGGAAGGAAATTGCCGGCGGCTCGATTGATGGAATTGGCCGCGTCGCTGGGCGCGGACGTGCCGTTTTTCCTGCTCGGCGGGCGGGCGCTGGGAGTGAACAAAGGCGATGAGATTTATCCGCTGCCGGATATCGCGAGACTACATCTGCTCGTCGTTTCACCGAGAGAGATTCAAGTGCCGACGCCGGATGCGTATCGCTGGCTGAAGGCCAAGCCCCTGCGATTGACAAAATCGGCCGCAAACCATAAACTCCTTGAGTTCTGTGCTCTATGCTGGAGCGCGCAGGGAAGCGGCCTTTCGAATGATTTCGAGCGGCCGGTTTTCCGGCGGCATCCGCGGCTTGATCGGATCAAGCGGGAATTGCTCCAAAGAGGAGCTGCAGAAGCCTCGCTGGCGGGTAGCGGTTCGGCGGTGTTTGGAGTTTTCCCGAGCCCAGCGATGGCGCGCCGAGCCGCTGTAGGTTTTCAGGGCGACCAGACCTTCGTTTGCGAAACAGTCTCGCGCGACAGGTACATTCGTTTGGTGAATGGCACGCTGTAACAGGTGTGTAAGTCGTTTGTTGAGCCGCAGCGTCTCCTCGTGTCCATCTAGTTCGTAGAATCGACCTCTGGGAATGGAGCTTGTAAGTGTGCGATTGCCGAGCGGTCGCACTGGAGCGCGAGCGTCGTGAACGACGACCGATTTAAGATTTTCTCGGGGACCGCGAATCCGATACTGGCGGAGAGCATTTGCCGCCACTTGGACGTGCCGCTGGGCAAGGCGCTGCTGGGACGATTCAGCGACGGCGAGATCTATTTCCAGATTCTGGAAAATGTTCGCGGCGCGGATGTTTTCGTGGTGCAGCCTTGCCATCATCCGGTGGACAACCACCTGCTGGAATTGCTGCTGATGATTGACGCGTTCAAGCGCGCGTCGGCTTGGCGGATCACGGCGGTGCTGCCGTATTACTGCTACGCGCGGCAGGACCGGAAAGACAAGCCGCGCGTTCCGATCTCCGCGAAGCTGGTGGCGGATTTGCTGGAGACCGCGGGAGCGAGCCGCGCGTTGACGCTGGATTTGCACGCGCCGCAGATTCAGGGCTATTTCGACGTGCCGGTGGATCACTTGTATGGTTCGCCGGTGCTGGTGGAACACTTCCGGCACCTGAATTTGCCGGATTTGACGGTGGTCTCGCCGGACGCAGGCGGCGTGGAGCGGGCCCGGTTTTTTGCGAAGAGGCTGGATGCGCCGCTGGCCATCGTGGACAAACGCCGCGTGGACGTGGACGTGAGCGAAGTGATGCACCTGATCGGAGACGTGCGCGGACGCAGCACGCTGATCGTGGACGATATTATCGATACCGCGGGGACATTGGTGAAGACCGCAGAGGCTTTGCTGCGGGAAGGGGCCACGCAGGTGTACGCGGCATGCACCCACGCGGTGCTTTCGGGGCCGGCCATTGAGCGGCTGGAAAAGTCCAGGATCACGGAAATTGTGGCGACGGATTCCGTGCCGCTAAGCGAAGCAGCGAAGAAAATGGGGAAGATCACGGTGTTGAGCGTGGCGGATTTGCTGGCGCGGGGAATTCGCTCGATTCACGAAGAGACCTCGATCAGCGAACTATTTATTTAGGTGACTGGTGATTCGTGACTGGTGGAAGAGCCGATTCAGTCACGAACGGAAGTTGAAAGAATTTAGCCGAGAGTACGGCATATGGAAGGGAAGAAGGCCATGGCAGAGCAAATCGTAGTGGAGGGATCGCCGCGCGAAACGCGCGGCAAGAATGAGGCGCGGCGGCTGCGACTGGCGGGGAAGTTGCCGGCGGTGTTGTACGGCGGCAAGGGTGAATCGATCACGCTGGCGGTGAACGCCAAGCAGGTAGGCGCGATTCTTCGTTCCGAGAGCGGGCATAACACGCTGTTTCAAGTGGACCTTGGCGGGAAGCACGAGCCGGCAATTTTGAAGGATTGGCTGGTGGATCCCGTCAGCGGAAAATTGCTGCACGTGGATCTTCTGCGCGTGGCGATGGACGTGCGCATGAAGGTGAAGGTTCCCGTGCATACTTTTGGCGAGCCTTCCGGCGTGAAGGTGCAAGGCGGAGTTTTTGAAGTGGTGACACGCGAAGTGGAGATCGAGTGCTTGCCGGCGGATATCCCGACGGAGTTCAAGATGGATGTCAGCGGCCTGATGCTGAACGCACAGCTGCGCGCCAGTGATTTGCCGATCGACACGGCCAAAATGAAGTTGATTACCGAGCCGGAGCGCGTGCTGGCGCACGTCGTCACTCTGAAGGTGGAAGAAGAGAAGCCCGTGGAGGCGGTGGCGGCCGAAGCGGTAACGCCCGCCGAGCCGGAAGTCATCAAGAAGGGCAAGAAGGAAGTGGAAGGCGAAGAGGGTGCCGAGGAAGAAGCCAAACCCAAGGCCGAGAAGAGCGAAAAAGGCGACAAGGGCGAGAAAAAGAAGTAGCGCGTTGTTGCGTGGCAAGGGGCCTGCGGTTGGGAGGCGTGTGGGTAAGGAGCTATGCGGCTCATTGTCGGACTTGGGAATCCGGATCCGGAGTATCAGTGGACGCCGCATAACCTGGGTTTCATGGCGGTGGACGAACTGGCGAATCGCAATGGGATTCGCGTAGAGCGGCCCGAGGGCAAGGCGCTGGCGGGCCGGGGAATGATTGCCGGGGAAGAAGTGATCCTGGCGAAGCCGCAGACGTACATGAATCTCAGCGGCATCTCCGTGCGGGAGCTGCTGGGGAAGTACGAACTGGATGTGAAGGATTTGCTGGTGTTGTGGGATGAGGCGCAACTGCCACTGGGCACGATCCGGATTCATCCCGACGGCAGCGCGGGCAGCCACAACGGCGCTAAGTCAGTGATCGGCGCGCTGGGCACCGAAGAGTTTGCGAGGCTCCGACTAGGTTGCGGGCCGGAACATCCGCTGAGCAGCCGCAAAGAGTACGTGCTGCGGCCGATGAAAAAGGCGGAGCTGGAAGTAGCTGCCGAGATGATCGGCGAAGCTGGCGATGCAGTGGAGATGATCCTGACGCAGGGCATCGACGCGGCGATGAACAAGTACAACCGGCGGAAGGATTCGCCCTCGGAAGAGCCGGAACAGAAGTAGGAACGATTTTGCCGGGCGATGCGCCCGGGACTTGGTTTGAGGCGGCCCCAAGCGGGGCCGACATGGAAAGAGGTCATCATGGAAGAGCGTTTGTACGATTTGGTTTTCATTGTGCGGCCGGCCACGCCGGAAGAGGAGATCAATAAGGTCCTCACGGTCATCGAGCACACCTGCGCGGAAAAGGGCGGCAAGATCGAGAAGACCGAGCACTGGGGGACGCGGAAACTTGCTTACCGCGTAGAGAAGCACCGCGAAGGCATCTACGTTCACCAGGAGATTCGCACGACGCACGGCGAACTGATTTCGGAATTGGAGCGCCGTTTGCGCGTGCAGGACACGGTGATCAAGTATCAGACCGTGCGGCTCGACGAAGACTTGAAGCGCCAGAAGAAACTCATGCAGAAGCGCGAGAAGCGCGCCGCGCGGCGTCCGCGCCGCACGCCGGCTCCCGCCCCAGCGGCGGCAGCGGCGGCAGCGCCGGAGCAGGCCGCGGCTACCAGCTAGGGTCTGCGCGCCGGAAGAATTTTTTGAATCGAGAAAAGGCGACTCCGGCTTGACCGGGCTCACAAGTAGATTGATCCCGGCCAGTTCGGGACGATGAGTGAAAGGGTGGAAGGTATGGCAGAGGAACAGAAGCAAGCACCAGCGCCCGGCGGAGCGCCGCGGCGTGAAGGCGGCTCCGGTGGCCATGGCGGCCACGGACCCGGCGGCGG
>JBGQCW010000083.1:0-7784 GCA_041495565.1 Candidatus Acidiferrum sp. | reverse complement strand
TATTCGCGGAGCAAATGCTTGGTCATCTCCAGTGCGAGTTCGCGAGCTTTCCTTAAGTCCAGCTTCCCGGTGCCGAGATAAGGAAGTTTCTCGATGCGCTGGAACTGGTCGGGCCGGGGACGCCAGAGCGCCGGCAAGTCACTCTTCCCCAGTTTTTCCAGGCATTCCTCCAACTGCTGCTCACCCAGCGTATGCAACACAATGAGACGCTCGCCTTTTTTTTCATCGGGCACCGCAGTGACAACGAAGGTCTGCTCCGTCGCGCCCGCCAACTCCTGAAGTAGATCCTCCACCTTGATGTGTGGCACCATCTCTCCGCCGATTTTGCTGAACCGGCTCAAGCGGTCGGTGACGCGCAGGAAGCCGTCTTCGTCCATTCTCGCGATGTCGCCGGTGTTGTACCAGCCGTCGCGAAGCACTTCGGCAGTTTTCTCCGGCTTGTTGAGATAGCCGCGCATGATATTGGGTCCGCGCACAAGCAGCAGCCCCGGCTCGTCCACTCCGACGGGCTGCATGGTGTCCGGGTCCACGATCTTCACCGTGATTCCCGGCAGCGGGTGGCCGATGCTGCCGCGCTTCGCCCCGACCTGGCGGAATGAGGCCGCGCGAAAATCGATGGTGTTCACGGTGACCGCCGGTGAACACTCCGTGCAGCCATAGCCCTCGAGAGGCCGGATGCCGAACTGATCTTCAAACGCTTGTGAAATGCGATCGGGCAGTTTTTCCGCGCCGGCCATCACGAAGCGCAAGCTGCCGAAATCTTCCGGTGTACAGCGGCGCGTGTAAGCATTCAAGAAAGTAGGCGTCGCGAGCAGCAGCGTGACCGCATATTTGTTGACGAGAGCGCCGATGACCCGTGAATCGAGAGGATTCGGATGGAAGACTACGCCGATGCCGGTCGCGGCGGGCAGACAGAGCGTGCCCGTAAAACCAAACGAGTGAAAAAACGGCAGGATGCCCATGATTCGATCTTCGGCATGCAGCATGAAGACCTGATTGAGCTGCTCGACGTTGGAGGCGATGTTGTAGTGCGTGAGGATGACGCCCTTGGGGTCACCTGTCGAGCCGCTGGAAAAAATAATCGTCGCGATATCGTCGAGCATCGCGTGGCGCTCGCAGCCTGCAATTTTCATGACGGCTTTGGCAGGTAAGAGACTTGCCGCGAGCGCCGAAGAGAGCCGCTCACCCACGCCGGGTTTCTTCACCAGATCTTCGAGAAAAATGGCTTCTGCCGGCGGTTGCACCTTTACGCGCTCGAGGAAGGCGCGCGCGGTGACGACCGTCTTGAGGTTGCACTGCTCCGCGCACGATGCCAGCGTCTGGTCCGAAGCCGTGTAATTCAAATTGACCGGCACTTTTCCCATGAGCATGGCGGCGAGATTCACCAGCGCGCCGGGGATCGACGGCGGCATCAAGATCCCGACCATTTCCTGCCCCTGCCAGTGCTTGCGCAGGCGCCGCGCCAGAAGAATGGTGCGTGCCAGCACCGCGAAATAATTCAATTTGGGCGTTTGCCCATCGGCCATGGCGAAGCGGAAAGGATGCCTGCGGGCTGTATAGATAAAGGATTCCGGTAAAGTGTGCATGCGTTTCTTACGCCGTGCGAACGCTTCTGCACCGAGATCTTGCACGGCGCGGCGAACTTCCTGCGATGTTGATGTGGACGGCAACGGCTGGCCAAATGTGACGCGCACCGGGTAAGGAATGCGCCGCGGGAATTTCCAGAGAAAGCGCCCGCCCGCAAAACTGAAGATCGAGCCCCACACGCCATCCAAGTTTACGGGGATGATCGGCACATCCACGCCCTTGATGATGCGTTCCATGCCGCGGCGAAAGGGCAGCAGCTGGCCGATGCGCGTCATCTGTCCTTCGGGGAAGATGCAGACGATTTCGCCGTTTTTCAGCGCGTCCGTCGCCTGGCGCAAGGAATGGATCATCTCGCGCGGACCCTGATCCGACGCGATGGGAATCACACCCATGATTTTTGCAAACGGTTTCACGAGCGGATGCTCGTAAGAGCCCTTGAACATGAGGAAGCGAATCGGGCGATCGATCGAAGCAATGAGGAGCACCGCGTCGGCCATGGAAACGTGATTCGGCGTGAGCAATGCTCCGCCGCGCGCCGGCACGTTTTCGCGGCCCTCGACATCCAGTCGATACAGCGTGTGCGTGGCAATCCAGAGCAGCAATCGCAGCAGGGAATCGGGAAGCAGATAGACTACATAAACCGTGGCGGCAAGTGACATCACTGCTGTCCAGATGAAGAAGGAAGCCAAACCGGTATGCAGATAGTGCGTAGAGCCGGAATAGATGGCCGACGCGGCGATCACACCGACGAAGGACAAGAAATTGGCAAGCGCAATGACGCTTCCTTTATGGCTCTCTTCCGGGCGGTGTTGAATCAGGGCGTTGATCGGGACGATGAAGAATCCACCTGCAAAACCAAGTGCTCCCAAGAGGAGGAGCACTTGAAGAAAACGCAAACCGTGAAGGGTGATCGCAAACGCAAACATCGACATGCCGACCGCGCCAAGAGGAATGAGGCCGTACTCGATCTTTCCAGCCGAAAGCAACCCCGCCGCGTAGCTCCCTACGCCGATGCCAATAGCCAGCGCCGCTTGTAGATAGCCTCCGCGCGTCTCGTCGAGGTGCAGAACTTCTCGACCGTAAAAAACAATCACGAACTGCAGCAGTGCGCCGAGAAACCAGAAGTAAGTATTGCCAACAATGGCGAGATGCAAGACACGGTCCGGCCGCACGAGCTGTATTTGTTTTTTCAGGTCACCGAAGATATTGATCTGGAATTTCTTGGAAGTATCAGCGGGAGGAACTCGTGAGATAAAAAAACTCGCCGTCAGACCAAACAAGGAGCATGCGCCGAAAATCAGGCCAGCAATCGCTTCGCGCCCGTGAAACCTCTGAGCCAGCGATGGGCCGATCACAGCACCTGCAATTATTGCGAGGAATGTTGTGAGCTCGAGGATGCCATTGCCCCACGAGAGCAACTTGGCTGGCAGAAGTTCGGGAAGCAGGCCGTATTTCGCGGGGCCGAAAAAGGCGGCTTGTGTGCTAGCCAGGAAAATTACAACAAATGCCATGTGGGAATTACCCCGCGTGAAGGCATACATGGCGAAAAGCATCGCGCAAACTTCGAAAATCTTTGTAGCAATCGCGACGCTCCGCTTACTGAAACGGTCGGCTAGGAATCCGCCGGCCATGGAAAACAGGAGGAAGGGGAGAGCAAACAGATTCCCAATGACGAAGACCAGGAAATCCTTTTGCGAAGCCGTCGGATTGGTCCCCAGGATTAGAAAGATGACGAAGAACTTCAGGCCGTTATCGTTGAAGGCGCCTTGGAACTGCGTGGCGATCAGGCTCCAAAAGCCGAGCCGCCACTTTTTTTCGGGCACAGGGATGGAGAGGTTTTCGTCAGCCGGCATGCACGCTCACCAAGCGGTGCGATTAAAGCGCAGGAAATGGAATTAGTCTAGCAATCCTGTCCGTGCCGGGAAGAAGAGCGTCCGCCCTCTGTGCCGAAAACGGGACGCCGATACGCCTGGCGCGGCCTGCTCCGATTTACGATACGATAGCCTTCGCAAAAAGGGGGCAGAATGAGCGCCAACCGAGGAATTCAGACGGTTTTGATCACCGGTGCGACGGATGGATTAGGAAAGGCCGCGGCGTCGTTGCTCGCCACGCGTGGTTATCGCGTATTCGCGGCGGGGCGTTCGGCGGAGAAGCGCGCGCAGCTCGACGCCCTTGCGAAGGAAAAGAAATTGCCGCTTGAAACTCTGGAAATGGATGTGTGCGACGACGGCTCCGTGCAAAGAGCCGTGGCTTCCGTTCATCAGAAGGCCGGCGCGATCGACGTGCTGATCAACAATGCGGGGCTTGTCTACGTCGGTGCCGTCGAGGATCTGCGTCTCGAAGACTGGCGGCGGCAATTCGAAACTAACTTTTTCGGCGTGATTCGAGTAACCCAGGCCGTCCTTCCAAAGATGCGCGAACGCCGGAAAGGCCGCATCTTGATGATGAGCTCGGTCTCCGGCTTCGTGACGCCGCCAACGCAAGGCGCTTACAGCGCTTCAAAACATGCCATTGAAGCAGTAGCCAACGCCCTGCGCCATGAACTGTATCCCTATGGCATCGAAACGGTTCTAATCGAGCCTGGCTACATCGTGACCAACATCCAGCAGACGGCGCTTGAGCTGGCGCAATCCTACCAGGAAAAATTCAAGAGCGGGCCTTACGCCAAACTCTATGCGTCCTATTTATCGAGCGCGAAAAATACTCGCGCGCAGTCCAAGACCACGCCGGAAGATTGCGCGCGCGTCCTGCTGGAAGCCATCGAGGCGCCGCGGCCCAAGGCGCGCTACGGCGTAACCCCGCTGGCCACGTTTGCGAAATGGGCCAAGTGGCTGCTGACCGATCGAGCGGCCGACCGTATGATTCGCCGCAGGTATGGAATCACCCGCGAAAGTTAGCGGGCCCGCACCGGCTCGGAACAAAAGCGCGTTGCCGGGACACTATGGATTCGAAACTTGGAAGGACAGGCTGTTTTCACGCTGCTCCTGCCACATCTTGGACCACGCCTCGTGCACCGGGCTTTCGGCGTAGTCCGCGGCGGCTTCCGCGCTCGTGAACTCGATGGCATAAACGCCGCTGAAATCCTTGATCTGGTTGCGTGCCGTTTTCAGCCAGACATTCTTGATGCCGGGAATTTTTCCGGCCATGTCCTTAATGCCGTTGATGGCTTTTTCCCGGTCGTAGTTCGAGACGTTGTCCTTGAACTTGTAGACCACTACGTGCAGCACTGTCTTCGGCTGGCCAAAGCGGTTCTGCACTGCGGCGCTGCGCGCGTGCAATGATCCCGCCGCGATTCCCGCAACGAATAGCGCCGCGCCCAGCGCAATCTGACCGGCGCGTATCCTGGCTGATGTCATCTTTTCCTCCACAATGGGAACCTCGCCAGTTTATGCAAGGCACGCGAGGCGAAGCAACTCGCGGCACCGGGGAAACGCGACCGCCTCCGCAAAGGGTTTGACGGACGCCCAGCAACGTCGTTACGCTGCCAAGGAACATTCACTGAGGGTCGAATGGATTGGTTCGGCGGGGAATCCGAAGAACATCGGTTGCAGCCGGGGGCGTTGTCTCCCTTTCCGCGCATCTGGATCGGCTATCTTCTGGGTTTGGTGACGCTCATCACGGAAATGATCGCGGTCACGCTGCATCCGGAACTTGCCAAAGAACCGCTGCTTATACCTCCGTTGTATCTGTTTCTCGCGAATTTCATCAGTCTGGTTTATTGGATGGTTTGTGTCTATGAATTCCATGTCGTCCTCTCACGAGCGACGGCCGGCGCTTATTCTGTGAAGCCGCTGCGTGCGGCATGGTTTCATTTGATTCCGATCTATGGCTTGTACTGGGTTTTCAAGTGGCCGCGTGAGCTGGCCCGGTTCGTGAACTCTCGTCTGCCAACTCCGTTGATGAGACCCGATAGAACCGGGTTGGCCGTCTTCCTCGCTTTTGCCGTGTTTCTGTTCTTGGATCGTGGTCTCGGCATGATCTTGTTGTTCTGGTCCGCGTCGTACTTGTCGCGATGCCTTCGTCACGCGCTGACGGTGCAGCCGGCTTCACCCGCCAGCCAACTGCCTTTTTCGTGATCGTTCATTCCGAGGAGAGCAAATGCAAGCTGTGAAACGCTGGGTCCTGTTGTTCTGTGTGGTGGTGAGCAGTTCGCCCGCCGTTCGGGCGCAAGGGCAGGAACAAACAAAACAGTTAGCTCGCGAGATTTTCAAGCAGCTCATCGAAATCAACACGACGGACTCCGTCGGCAACGTCACCACTGCCGCGGAAGTCATGGCCAAGCGTCTGCGCGACGCGGGCTTTTCCGGAAACGACCTCATCGTGGCCGGGCCGAACGAACGCAAAAAAAATCTCATTGCGCGTTTTCGCGGAACCGGAAAACGCAGGCCCATCCTGTTCATCGGACATCTTGATGTTGTCGAAGCGCGCCGCGAAGACTGGACCACCGATCCGTTCGAGTTCCTCGAGAAAGACGGCTATTTTTATGGCCGCGGCACCGAAGACATGAAGGAAGGCGACGCCATCCTCGTGGCTAATTTTATCCGGTTGAAAAAGGAAGGATATCTGCCGGACCGCGATCTCATCCTGGCGTTAACCGCTGATGAAGAGGGCGGCACTTCCAACGGCGTGGACTGGCTGTTGAAGGAGCACCGCGACTGGATTGACGCCGAATACTGCATCAACCTGGATGGCGGAGAATTCGAAAAAGAGAAGAGCAAGCGCCTGCTCGCCGGCATTCAGGCCAGCGAAAAAGTTTACGTTGATTATCAATTCGAATCGCTGAACCCCGGCGGGCACAGTTCGGTCCCGACCCCGGATAACGCCATCTATCACCTTGCGGGAGCGCTCGCCCGGTTGCAGTCCTTCTCTTTTCCCGTGAAAATCAATGAAATTACCCGCAACTATTTTGAACGCAACGCGGCGCTGACGACGGGCCAGATTTCAGCGGACTTGAAAGCGGTCGCCCAACAGCCTCCCGACGATGCCGCGGTACAGCGCCTCTCGGCGGTTGCTTACTATAATTCGTTGCTGCACACCACTTGCGTCGCAACCATGCTCTCCGGAGGCCACGCGCCAAACGCGCTGCCGCAAACCGCGCGCGCCAACGTCAATTGCCGGATCTTTCCGGGGGAAGACCCGCAAGAAGTTCGCAATACGCTCGAGCGAATTGCGAACGATCCCAAGGTGAAAGTCAGCATCGTTCCGCAGCTTGGTCCAGACGGAAAAGTGACGCCGGTGGTCGCCGTGCCTCCTTCGCCGCTGCTTCCGGAAGTGACCAAGGGCATGGAAAACACGTTGAGCGCCGTGTGGCCGGGTGTTCCTCTCGTCGCGACCATGTCCACCGGGGCCACCGACGGAAAGTTCACCCGCATCGCCGGCATCCCCACCTACGGCATCTCCTGCATGTTTTTTGAAATGAACGACAGCCGCGCGCATGGCAAAGACGAGCGCGTGGGCGTGCAGGATTTCTACGACGGCGTGGAGTTCAACTATAAGCTGATCCGGGAGCTCTCTTCACCACGCTGAGGAAAACCTCCGAGAAGAAATGGCGGCAAGCCAAAGAAAACGGCCCGGTGAAAAACTTTTCACCGGGCCGTAAGATTTGCGTTTGTCGAATTGTCCGCCTACGGCTTGCCTGGCGCCGCTTGGCCGGTTTTCGGATCGACCGGTGTGGCCGCGCTCGCTGCGATGGGCTTCGAAGTTTCCGCTCCGTAACGCATCAAGTAGGGCATGAACGGGGTGACTTCGAACGGCATCTTCTCGCGTTCCGCGACTGCCCCCACCGGTTTGCTCTTGATCAGGTCCAGCTTGTCGTTCCACGGATCGAGTTTCACGCGTCCGCCAATCGGCAGCGCCGCAATCATCTGCGGATTCTGCTTTTGATCGACGGGTGTTGACGATTTGAGGTTGCCGACCACCGGCACGCGATTGCCGAGGTGCGGGCTGATCAGGTTCGGAATTTCCTTCGACCGCGTCTCCAGCGCCGTCAGGAATAGCCCCGCGTTGCCGAGCTGATTCTTGTAAGGAGAATTGGTCAGCAACTGAAGTGCTTTGGTATTGGCCGCTCTTTCCTCATCGGGCGTGCGCGCAAATCCAAAATGGCGGAACGTTTCCTTGTCGTCGATCAGCAATTGATCGAAGAAAGCATAGCTGGAATCGAGGCGGTGCCCGAGAACGACGTGGCTGAGCTCGTGCGC
>JBGQCW010000082.1:0-7872 GCA_041495565.1 Candidatus Acidiferrum sp. | reverse complement strand
AGCTCGAGGGCGAAGGCTGCGCCTTCGACGGTGCCACCGAGCTGTTGGACGAGCCTGATGGTGGCAGCGGCGGTGCCTCCGGTGGCGAGCAGGTCGTCGCAGATGATGACGCGCTGGCCGGGCTTGATGGCGTCTTCATGAATTTCGAGCGTGTCCGTGCCGTACTCCAGCGCGTAGGAAACGCTGGCGGTCTTGGCGGGGAGTTTCTTCGGCTTGCGAACGGGAACAAAGCCGGCGCCGAGCCGGTACGCCAGTGCGGGCGCGAAGATGAAGCCGCGCGCCTCGATCCCTGCTACCACATCAATCGTGTGGCCCTTATAGTGGTCGCAGAGCCGGTCGACCAACATATGGAACCCCTGCTTGTCCTTCAGCAGAGTCGTAATGTCGTAAAACAGAATGCCCGGCTTGGGGTAGTCCGGCACTTCGCGGATCAGCTTTTTCAGATCGTTCATTCGAACGGCTCCTCCCGGCTCGCTTCATTTCGATTTGCCCGTTTCAATCGCTGTGATCGATGAAAAACTGGCCGTCGTACTGCCGATCCGGGGTTGCGGCCTCTTCCAGAACTTCCGCCACACTGGAGAATCGTGGTCCGCGTTCGAGCAGGGCGCGCAATTCCTCGTGTTGCTGCGGCGTGCCCACGGCAAACACTTCGACACGGCCGTCGCTAAGGTTTCTCACGAAGCCGCCGATGCGCAGCTTTTCCGCGGCAGCCTGCGTGAAGTAGCGGAAGCCTACGCCCTGGACCATGCCCGAGACAAGATACCGCTTTGCTTGTTTCTCGTCGCTCACGAATCCTCGAAATTGTAGCAGAGACTCCTTCTTTCTTCCTCGCGCGCCAAGAAACAAGGAAGATGACGGCGTCCCGCCAGGACCGGAATAAATCTGGCGGCCACAAGGCCCTCGCTCCGGATCTCACCCGCCTCTATGGCCACGCACTCCGAGTGCGATAGACTCTTGATTCGGCAGGGCGCATCAGGCTGCTTTGCGGAGAACTGAACGCATCCAAGTCCATATGATCCAGGCCCATCCATTTTCGTACAGCAGACGCTTCTCCTTTGTCCTCCCTGCCGCTGTTTTTATCGGCGCGATGCTCTTCCAGGGACCGCCGACCCACGCGCAGGATGCGCCGCAGGGACCAATCGCACCACCACCAGAGCATCGCGTGACCAGGATCGGGAATGAGCCGGCACCGGAGGCGCCGCTATCGCTTCCCGAAGCCGAAATCATCAAGCGTTTTGCGGAGAAAGAAGAGGAATATCTGCACGCGCGGACTCGCTACACCTACCGGAGAACCGTGCGCATTCAGGAATTTGGCCCGGACGGGCAGCCAGCCGGGGAGTACGTGATGGTGACGGAGCCGGCCCGGGACGTAGACGGAAAGCTTTTCGAAAAAGTTGTCGAAAGACCGCACTCCACGCTCCTGCATCTCTTCCTCAGGACGGAAGATCTCGAAGGCCTCCAGCGCTTTCCGCTTTTTCCGCTCACGGCGGGCCAGCTTGCGAAATACGACCTGAAATACCTCGGCAAGGAGCAAGTGGACGAAATCGATTGTTACATTTTTCAGGCGAAGCCCAAGAGCGTCGAACGCACGCGGGCTTATTTTGACGGCATTGTGTGGGTGGATGCCAAGTATCTCGAGGTGGTGAAGACCTACGGGAAGTGGGTGACGGACCAGGGCGAGATGCACAGTCTCGCGGATAAGTCCTTCAGCCTCTTCGAAACCTATCGAGAAAACGTCGATGGGAAATTCTGGTTTCCCAACTACTCGCGCTCGGATGACACGCTGCATCAGAAAGATATGGATATTCCCGTCCGTATCGTGATCAAGTGGACGGACTTCAAACCCGTTCCCGCAGCGCCGCCCGCGCCCGCACCACAGCCCGCGACTACGGCTCCTGCGAAGCCATAAGCATTTTCCCCGGCAAGTTTCCTTCGATTAGCAGTGCAAGAGTTTCAGCACACCGGGGAGTTCGTCAAGCGATTCGAGCAGAAATTCCGGGCCCGCCGCCCGGAGGCGTTTTTCGGTGGGGAACGGGCCAAGCACGCCAATCGCGCGCACACCAGCGCGGCGAGCCATCTCCACGTCTTGTGGCGCGTCGCCCACGTACACACATGCGGACGGAGCAAGCCCCAACTGGCGAAGGGCGAGGCGGAGCGGTTCGGGATGCGGCTTCTTGCGCAGGGTATCGCCACTGCAGACGCGTGCGGCAAAGAGTCTGGTCAATCGGAACTCGCGCAATTGGCGATGAACGCGGTCGCCATCGCCACTGGTGACGAGGCCAAGGTGATGCGCGCCGCCCAGCCTTGCCAGGACTCGCCGCGCACCCGAGATCAACTTTGGCCTGTGCTTTGCATAGTGCGTGCGCCACGAGCGGTCCGCGTCTTCCCAGCGTTTCCGCGGAAGCCCGGCAGCGCGATACACGTGATACCAGTTCGGCGAATAGTTTTTCTCGAGTTCCTCGAGTCCCCAGGAGATGCCCATCTCCTTGAACATCGCCATGTAAGCGGATGCATCGGCGTGATAGGAGTCGATGAGCGTGCCGTCCCAGTCGAAGAGCACACCTTCCACAGGACGATTCAGTTTCCCAGTCATGGGCATTCAGGGTAGCAGAAACTTTCCACTGGAGAGCGCTCTTGAGCCGTGCAGGCTCAAATCATAAGAAGACTTGAATCGGAATTGTTAACTTCCTGGAGTGAAAATCTTAAGGTTTCAGAAAGCGGGAAGGGACGCCGTCGTCGCGATCAAATTGAACGTCGTCGAAGGCAGCGGCGATGCCGTACCAGCGGGGCATGGCGGCGGGCTCCATGCGGCGCACGCGGGCCATCGTGAGCATGACCACATTTCCCAAGCCCAGAGGTTTGCGGACCAAAACGATTTCGAGCTCAATGGAAGTGCCGGCTGCGAGTTCTTTCGGGCAAAGAAAGTAGACGCCCGTCGAGCTAATATCCCGTGTGACGAGAGTGATGGGAGAATCTTCACGCACACCACCTACAGAGCGGAGACGCAGCGGGAGATTGAGTGTGGCGCGAGGGTATTCCCGGTGCTCGGGATGGACGCCCACGGCATGGGTCGGCACGCGAGCAAAGCGCCGGGGCTGCGCGGGAACCAGGAGCGGCGTCAGACGCAGTGCCGGAGTACGCGGAACTGCCACAACCGGTTGCGGAACTGCCACAGCTCCGCGAGCTTCCGCGAGTGGTTCTGCCGGCCACTTTGCAAGAGGAGATACGTGCTTCGCCGCGCTCATCTGACCCTCAGAGACGCCAATTCACTGTCGCTGGCTTTGGCCCAACAAACTCAACTTCCAAACTGATTGTATGGAATTGCCCCGTCCTCACCGATGAGGTGTGAAGCGATACGATGTCATCAGAAGGGGCCCGCGTCAACCTGTGGAAAACGCGCGAAGTGTCTTAACCTGAAACACTTAGTTATAGTACCGGATGCCGCCCACAACATGCTGTGGATTCCTCGGGAAAAGACTCAACCAATATGGTCCTCGACACCCGTGGTTTTCGAGGCTACCTATTGATAGGCAGGTCGCCAATCATGTCGACGACGTCCGTTGAGGCACCGCGAACCGCAGAGACTCCCACTCCCCTGTCTCATAGCCCTGCCCGCACAACGACGCTCGTGCTCATCGCGTTCGCGGCCGTTTACATCGTCTGGGGTTCTACCTATTTGGCGATTCGCGTGGGAATCGAATCGTTTCCGCCGTTGCTTCTCGCAGGCTTCCGCCACCTGTGCGCCGGGCTCATCTTGTATCCCATCTTTCGCTGGAAGACCGGAATCCGGCCCACAGCTGCACATTGGCGGACCGCGGTGGTCACCGGTTTTCTGCTGCTATTTATAGGCAACGGCGGGGTCAGTTGGGCCGAGCAAACCGTGCCTTCCGGCATTGCGGCGCTGCTAGTAGCTACGGTGTCGCTCTGGCTGGTGATCCTGGATTGGCTCCGCCCAGGCGGCACGCGGCCGGTGTTCAAGGTGGTAGCCGGACTCTTGATGGGTTTTGCGGGATTGGTGCTCCTGGTCGGCCCAGCGCACCTTGGGGGCTCGGAGCGCGTCGATCCACGAGGTGCCGGCGTCCTGGTGTTCGCCTCGCTGGCCTGGGCCTGTGGGTCGCTCTATTCAAAACACGGCGGAATGCCCAGTTCGCCGATGCTGAGCGTGGCGATGCAGTGCCTCGCGGGCGGCGTCATTCTTCTCGTCGTGGGCCTGTTTACCGGGGAATTCCGCGCGCTCCATTTTGCCGCGATTTCAGCCAGGTCCTGGCTGGCGCTTGGCTATCTCATCGTTTTGGGATCTGGCATCGGGTTCAGCGCCTATATCTACCTGCTGCAAAAGAGCACCGCTGCGCGCGTGGGAACTTATGCGTTTGTGAATCCCGTCGTGGCGCTGCTCCTCGGCTGGCTGCTTGCCGGTGAGCCCATCTCGCTGCGCACCGTGCTAGCCGCCGGGACCATCCTCACGGCAGTAATTCTGGTGATCACCGCGCCGCATCCAGCCCCGGCGCGCATCAAGGATCCGCTCCTCGCCCCCGGCGAAGCCTGATTGCCTGGTCTTTTAGCCGAATTTGACTTATTCACTTTGCCGAACGTTTGCGGATAGATTTGTTTTTCTGACTGCGTTACTTTTAGCGTGTTCAACATGAGCGAAATACAAACAAGAGCCGGAGAAGAAATCTCAGCGCACGCCGCCGCGCGGTACTGGCAGGCGACGCTCGCGCGAGATTCTCGCGCAGATGGAACCTTCGTGCTGGCCGTGCGCTCGACCCACATTTACTGCCGTCCGTCATGTCCCGCGCGGCGGCCCCTGCGCCGTAATGTCGTTTTCTATCGCACGCGAGAAGAAGCGGAGAAGCACGGTTACCGGCCCTGCCTCCGTTGCCGGCCGAACAAGGTTTCGAACTCGGTTGCGTTGGTGCAGCGCGCAGCACAGCATCTCTCGGAATCCGCTGAAGAAAGCGTCCGCCTCGCGGCCCTTGCCAGGACCCTCGGGACGACGCAAGCCAGGCTGCGGCGGGCGTTCCTGCAAGTGACCGGACTTACGCCACGTGAACTTGCGCAAGCGCTGCGCATCAGGCGATTCAAGGCCATGCTTCGTTCGGGCAGGAGCATTACCGATGCGCTGTACGAGACAGGATATGGATCGTCAAGCCGCGTGTACGAGCGCAGTAATGCGCAGCTCGGCATGACGCCGGCGACCTATCAAAGGGGAGGAAAGGGTATGAAAATCGGATACACAGTTGCGAAATCGCCGCTTGGGAAAGTTTTGGTTGCTGCCACAGAACGCGGCGTCTCAGCCGTTTACTTGGGCGACGCGGAGAGCACGCTGATCGCGGAATTGCGCGAGGAATATCCGCGCGCGGAAATTGCACCGGCTGCGGATTCGTTCCAGCGATGGGTGCGGGAAATCGTTCAACGCATCGAGGGCAAACAACCGCGTTTGGAACTCCCGCTTGATTTGCAAGCGACGGCGTTCCAACGCCGGGTCTGGCAGGAATTGCAGCGTATTCCTCGCGGCCGGACGCGCACGTACTCGCAGGTGGCGCGGTCCCTGGGCCAGCCGAAAGCGGTGCGTGCGGTGGCGCGCGCTTGCGCTACGAATCCGGTTTCGATCGTCGTGCCGTGCCATCGAGTCATTCGCGAGGACGGCACGCTTGCCGGGTACCGATGGGGACTTTCGCGTAAGGAGAAGTTGCTGGCACAGGAACGCGCGGCAGTCGAATAGGCAAAGATTGCGGCTGTGGATCTCGCCGAAGGGAATTTGAAATCCTAAGAGCTACGCGTGAGGTTTGACGCGGTTGACGCCCTTCGGCCAGTCCTGCTTGAACTTCGGGTCGCCAATCTTCAAGTTCTTCATCACGCTGGTGTAATGGAAGAGGACGTAATCTCCGGAGCCTGGTTCGAAAAACTTCTGCTGAATCGGCAGCCAGGACGCTTCATCAATCCACATTTGGATTTTTGTGATCTGGCTGCGCACCTGGTCTGACTTGGGCGTCAATTCGAGCATCGCGGTCTTCTTGTGGTCGAGCTCTTCCTCTCCCAGGAAGGTGACCAGATAGCTCTTCTTCAGGTCTTCGCTCCTGGTGCCGAAACCGAGGCGCACGTATTGATCGATCATCGAGCGGTTTTTACCCAGGTTGTATTCCTCGACGCGGTTGATTTTCGGGGTGTAGACGAAAAGGGAATCCCCGGTCCGCAAGATCGTGCGCGAATCAGGTTTCAGGATTTCGATGCGCATTTTGTCGTCGCGGCGCACGAAAATATGGCCCGTTTCCGTCGAAGTATCTTTCACCACCGCGGTGTACTTGATGTGCTCAATGTCGGCAGTCAGGGAGTGAAAGTCCCGCGCGGACTTGTCCATCATGGCCAGGACGCCGTCGATGGTCCAGCTCGTGTTCGTTTGCGCGGTGCGCGCTCGAAACGCGCCTGCAATGCAACACAGACTCACCAGCGCAGAAAGAAAAAGTAGACGTTTCAACTATTGCCCCTATCGAGCGGCGAAGTGATGAATTGTTCAGTCCTTCGAAATCCTAACACAGAGAGATGCGCGGACACGCGCCGGCGTTACCCGCGAAGACGTTTTCACACACAGTCTGGAGTGCAGCTAGTGACGAATCTCCACCTGGTAGGCAATCACCGTTCCTTGCTCATCGCGCACGGGCTCGATTTTTGCAATCGAGAAACTTCCGTTGTGCAACTCCGGCAAGGCTTCTTGCAGCGCTGTGTGCAAGTCGTTTTGCAGTGCGAGCTTTGTCGGCGGAGCAAGAATGCGTGCGTCGACGCGGTAGGTCAGCCGGTTTCCGTCCCGGGAAATCAATTGGACCTGCCCGGGCGAGACCGGGGCTCCACTGGCCGGCTTGTCCTTGAACCAATTCCGGGGCGTGAGGAGTACAAAGACGAGGATCAGGATGACCGCAACGTCGTACTGCCAGGTGCCGCGCTCGTAGGACCAGAAAAACGTCTTCGAAAGAATTTGTCCGAGGCTCGCCATATCAATCCGCGGGCACTCCATCGACGATGATTCCGTCGCGCATGTGCACGACGCGATCGAAGTACGTAGTGGCTTCGGGGTTGTGGGTGATCATGACGATGGTCTGGCCGAGATCTTTATTAAGCTGACGCAACATCTGCAGAACGACTTCCGAGTTTTTCGAATCCAGATTTCCCGTGGGCTCATCAGCAAGGAGGATTTTTGGCTCGTTGATGATCGCGCGGGCAATCGCTACGCGCTGCTGCTCGCCGCCAGAGAGTTCTGATGGTTTGTGATGGAGGCGTCCGGCGAGACCAAGCATCTGCGTAACCACATCGAAGCGGTGCGGGTCAAAGCCGTCGCCATGAATGAATTGCGCGATGGCAATGTTGCCCTTGGCCGTCAGGGTGGGGAGCAGGTTGAAACGCTGGAAGACGAAGCCGATCTTGTGGCGGCGCAGCTTGGTGCGCGCGGCGTCACTCAGGGAGGTGAGATCGTTGCCGTCGACGAAAACTTTGCCACGGGAGGCTTGCGCAAGGCCGCCGATCACGTAGAGGAGCGAAGACTTGCCGCACCCCGATGGGCCCATCACAGCCACGGATTCGCCCGGCTGAACCTCGAAATTTACGCCGCGCAGAGCCGGCACGTCCACCTTGCCCGCGCGGTAGAGTTTCCACAGATTTTCGGTCTTGAGTATCGGCTCCACGCTCTTTTTTCCCTGGAAAAACAGCCCTTCGGCAGGTGTCCGTATTGTAGCTGCGATTCCCATCCCTGCCTAGCCATGCCGCAAGTCTCGCGGTCCTTTCTCCTCTTCTCTGTGTCCTCTGCGATCTTAGCGAACCCTGCCTTGAAATCTCTTTGTCCTAATCGTACGAGAGCGCTTCAACGGCGTCTTTGCGGCT
>JBGQCW010000081.1:0-7872 GCA_041495565.1 Candidatus Acidiferrum sp. | reverse complement strand
TTCAAAAAAAGTAGGCGAGCAGATCCTGCCGGATTTTCTGAGCATCGCGGACGACACGACGATGAAGAAGCTAGGCACGCAGGACCTGCTGGGTTACTACCAGTTCGATGATGAAGGCGTGCCGGCGCAGCGCGTGACTCTGGTGGATCACGGCGTGCTGAAAAATTTCGAAATGTCGCGCTCCCCGCTCGTGGGCTTCCCGCGTTCCAACGGGCATGGCAGACGGCAGTTAGGCGCGACGCCCGTGTCTCGCCAGGGCAATCTGATCGTGCAGAGCAGCAAGATGGTGACGAACGCGCAGCTTCGCGCGAAGCTGATCGAACTGATCAAAGCGCAGGGCAAGCCCTTCGGGCTGTTGATCGACGACATCGCCGGCGGATTCACGTTCACAGGCCGCGGGCAACCGCAGGCCTTCCAAGTGCTGCCGCTCGTGGTTTACAAGGTCTATGCCGATGGGCGGCCAGACGAGCTGGTGCGTGGAGTGGATATCGTGGGGACGCCGCTGGCCGCTTTGACGAAGATCGTCGCGACCGGCGATACGCCGGAAGTGTTCAATGGCTACTGTGGTGCGGAATCCGGGTCGGTGCCCGTTGCCGCCGCTTCACCCGCCATTCTGACGTCGGAATTGGAAGTACAGAAAAAAGAGAGTTCCACGGATCGGCCACCGATTCTGCCGCCGCCCGCACATGATGTCATCAAAGCGGGAGGCCAGCAGTGAGCCGCGCACAAAGGATTGCGGGAGCAAGTTTTCTTCTCGCGGTGCTGAGTTGCGGAACGGCAGCCCGCGCGCAGTCTCAACAGGACAACGACCACACGCTCCAAGCGATGCGTGACGAAATGGCTCGGGCCAAGGCGCGGTTGGAGCTGAAAATTCCGGGCACGGACCAGCCCGTTCGGCCGTACTACATCGAATACCGCTTGCTCGACCTGGACGTGCGCGAAGTCGTGGCGGAATTCGGGACGGTTTTCTCCAGCACTCATGCGCGCAACCGCTTCATGGACGTGGAAGCGCGCGTGGGCAGTTACAAACTGGACAGCTCCAATTTCGTCAGCGATGAGGGATTCCGTGGCTTTATCGGTCCGACCGGCTCGGTAGGAATCGACCGCGACTACGATTCTCTTCGCCAGGATCTGTGGATCGCCACCGATCAGGCCTTCAAGGAAGCGGTGGAAACGTACTCGCGGAAGCAAGCCTATCTCAGCAGCCTGGCTCGCCAATCGGACATCGACGATTTATCAAAGGCCGAACCAGTTCAGCTCATCGAGCCCTTGGTTACACCGGATTGGACCAACCGCAACTGGGACCAGGAAGCTCGCGATACATCGGCGGCAGTGCGTGCGTTTCCTCAAATTTACGAATCGCGCGTCACGTATTACCTGGTCTATGCGACGGAATACCTGCTGACCAGCGAAGGTACGGAAATCCGCCAGAACCGTTGCTACGCCGCCATCGAGGCCGGAATGAACGCTCTCGCCGACGATGGCGTACCGCTGAATCATTACTACGCGACCTACGCGCAGAGGCCGGCGAACCTTCCCACGGTGGACGCGGTTCGGAAGGGTCTGAACGTCACCGGCAGTGAATTGATGGCCCTGCGAGCCGCCCCCACGGCTCAGGATTACACCGGCCCTGTCCTCTTCGAGGCGCGCGCCGCAGCGCCGCTTCTCGCGCAGGTGCTTGGGCCCGCGCTCAATGGCGCGCGGCCGCCGGTTTCGTTCACCCCGGTGATGGAACAACTCTTGACCGGATTGGGTGGCAAGAGCGACTGGGTGGGGCGCCTCGGTGCGCGCGTTTTACCCGCAAGCGTGTCCTTGGTGGATGATCCTGGCGCGAAAGATTTCAACGGGACACCGCTGCTGGGCGGATACGCCGTGGACAACGAAGGGGTTCGCGCTAAGAAAGTCACACTGGTGGAGAACGGTAACTTGAAGAGCGAACTGATGTCTCGCCGGCCCGGGCCGGACTTCGGTCAATCCAACGGACACGGACGCGCTGCTTTTCTGAACGATGCCAAGCCCACCATGAGCAATATTTTGATCACTTCCACGGAAACTCTTTCTCCCACTGAGATGAAGAAGAAATTCTTGGACGCCTGCCGCGCAGAGAAGCTGACCTATTGCCTGATTGTGCGGGAAATGGACAATCCCACGCTGAGCCTGCTCCACCAGGAGGATTTTTCCGAACTGCTGGCAAGCTTCGGCGGCGGCGCCGGTACGGGCGATCGTTTGCCGCTGGTCGTCTACCGGCTGTATCCGGAAACCGGTCGCGAAGAGATAATCCGCGGTTCACGCATCATCGGACTGAACACGCGCGCCTTGCGGAACATCGGCGGCATCGGTAACGACAATTTTGTTTACAACTATATGCAAAGCCAGATCACCGGCCTTGCCGGTACCGCACTCGGAGCGTTTGGCTCGGCACAGGGCGGCTTGCCGGCTTCGGTTGTGGCGCCCTCGTTGCTGTTCGACGAACTGGAAGTGCGCGGCGCGCGCGGAGAGGCAAAGCGGCTGCCGCTCATGCCTCCGCCACCGATGAGCTCAACGAACTAGGTTCTTTTCACGGATCGTTCGCCATGAAAGAGTTCACACGCAGAGGACTCATCTTCGGTACGGCATCGTTGGCCGCCTCTGGCCTGCTCTTTGGAGTGGAGCGCGTCTGCCTTTCGGCTTTTGCATACGATTCCGATCCAGAGAGCGATCCCCGACCGGTTAAACTCGTAAAGTTTGCCAACGATGGCAGCCAGCTCGGTACGCTTACCTTGCCGAAAGTGCGGAAGAGCAGAGCGGAGTGGAAGAAACAGCTCACGCCGCTGCAATACGACGTCACGCGCCGTGCGGCAACAGAATTCGCTTTCTCCGGGGCTCTTTATAATCAACACGCTCCCGGGCTCTATCGCTGCATCGATTGCGACAACGCCCTCTTCGATTCCCAATCAAAATTCGACTCCGGCACAGGCTGGCCCAGCTTCTGGGAACCCATCGCCAAGGAAAATATTCACGAGAAAAAGGACTTCGGCATGGGCGTGCTGCGAACCGAAGTAAAGTGCACCCTCTGCGACGCCCACCTGGGCCACGTCTTCACCGACGGCCCCGAACCGACCGGGCTCCGCTATTGCATGAATTCCGCCGCCCTTCGTTTCATTCGAGCCGTAAGGACGTAATTTGATCTCGCACAGACCCCGGAAAACAGCGCACCACGGCCAGTTAGATGGACTGCGAGCTTACTGCTTCACGTCCCCCAGAATCTCTTCGTAGTCATTGATGGAAACCCGATCGATCTTACCCGGAATGGTCGTATCAACCGTCTCGGTTGCATGCGTCGCTAGGATATTCCCCATTTTGACCGTCTTGTCGCCCAGATGGGCGTAGAGCGGTATCGAATCCTTCCACGTATCCGGCACGCCGGTGCGAGTCAGTTCGGCCTTGAAATGTGTCTTGCCGTCCGCGGTGTAGTCCAACGCCGCGTGAAAGTTATACTGCGGCTCACCCATTCCATAAACGTATTGGTTGAAAAACCAATCCATCTTGTGGTTTCCATCGGCATCCATGGATCGCGACATGTGCTTCTCCACGATAGCCTTGAAATCTTCCGTGGAGGCCGCTTTGTTGTCGAACGTCTTGCAGTAGTCCTGCATCATGTCCTTGAAGTTGTGATCGGGGTCGGCGCTGCGTCCGTCCCACAACTGCATCCGCAGCATGTGAAGAACGTAGCCACCTTTGGAATAAATGAGATCTTGATAGGAACGGCCGTCAGTTTCAGAAGAAGCAATCCGCTGTCCCATCCAGATGGGCCCGATGGATTCGACGGAATGATTCTTGACGTCTTTCCTTTTGAGTAATTCCCTCTCTCTGCGCCAACGATTGACATACTCCTTCATATTTTCGCGGTATTGGACGTAGAGGTTCCCCGAGAATTCCGCAAACCCTTCGGAAAGCCATTGATCGTGGTAGCTCTTCCAGCCAACGCGGTGGCCCCACCACTGGTGGGAGCTTTCGTGCGCGCGGAAGAAATCCGTGAGCTGCACGCCGTCCGGAAGGCCGATCTCGTGGCGCTGGGTCGCATCGAGAAAGGAGGCGGACCACAAATAAATCAGGCCGGGCCAGCCTTGACCGTAGGAATAGCTAATGGGAAGGCTAGTGACCGCCAGATGTTTGTAAGGGTAAGGGCCAAAGTAAGAAGAAAAAAGACGGACGGTGTTGGCCATTTCGGTGCCCATGGTCTTCGCCATCGCGGCGGGCGTAAGATTGCCGACCGCGCCTCGAGCAGTTCGCTGCACCTCAACCATTAAATCGTCAGGTTCTTTGTTGGCGTAAATATCGATCGCCACTTCGCCAGCCTTGTCGTTGGCGACCTTGTAGTCGCCGTAGGCGAACCCCGCGACCGCGAGCGGAATTTCACTCTTCCAAGTAGTGACGCGAGTGTTTCCGTCCACCATTTCACTGGTTTTTCCTCCGGTCGCCACCAAGACCGTGTTTTTCGGGCTGTGAAACGTCAGATCGAAGTCGGCGCGTGCGGAAAAACTATTGGGGCGCTCGGGATACCAGCCGGAGCTCTCGCAAAAATAATTGCCGCTGCCGGCTTTGCGGATAGCGCGCTTGCCAGCGTAATGAAATTCCAAGGATTGCGCCCCACCCGCCTCCAAAGGTTTGGCTGGAATTACAGCAACGTAATTGCCGTAAGACTGGTTGCGGTCTTTATTCTCGCGTGACTGATAAAAGTTGAGGGCGCCACCCTGAGTGTCCTTGATGGAATCGACCCGCAGATTGGAGTCCAAATCAAAGATGAGTACGTTCTGCCCCGATAGCCGGGGATCAATATCGACGCGCGTCGTGGCATTGAGCTCGGCCCCGGAGGTTACGGAAGCATTGATGTGGTACGCGCGGACCGAGAAATCTTCCTTGGCTTGCGGATCCTTCCACGCCTCGGCGCTCGTCTTCCCGCCTGCGGGAAAGCTCATCCAGATGTCGAAGTGCTTGAATGGTCCGACGTCCACCCACCGGCCAATTCCTATTTCTTCCGGGTCGAGTGCGTCGTCATGTAATTCCACCCAGTCTTTGCCTGCCATTTTCAACTCTGCGAGAAAATATGCGGTTCGCGCTCGGTCCGCCGACAAAATTCCCTGAAACAGCCGTGGCACGGCGGATTCCCCCAGGTCTTCGCGTGTCTTCTGTCGATTCGCATAGAGATCATCGTTTGCGGGTCCGGACGCCCGCCACTTCACCTGCTTCGCGACTTCTTCGAGCAGGCCATCCGTGAAGCTGAATGTTGCATCGGAAAAAGGAGCATCGAGTTTGTCCTGTTTTGTGAAGAGCCGCAGCTGCTGCTGTTCGATCGGATTTGGCGCCTCTACCCGGACGCGGCCGGTGCCGTGGAACACGGCGCCAAAGGTCACCCCGTTCGCCGGCTGTGTAAACTCGATGGTTCCATCGGTCAGCGTGATGTGGATGCGATCGCGGACGATTTCGACATTCTCCGCATGGGCGAACTTGGAGGTGTCCATCGCCGGAGTAGAAAGAGCATTCCACACGGCCGCAGCGGATGCAGCCGGCGGGGCCTGCGCAAAACTGCCGCATACAGCGCAGACACTAAGGACAGCAAAAAGAAAGACTCGACGAATCATGGGTATGGCTCCCGGTTCCAGGCGAAAAGGTACCGTGTCTTTGCAACGGCGGCAAGTACCCTGTAAGGAATAGAATGCGACGGCCAGAAGTTCGGCGCATGCCGAGGGACCGTGGGGAATCTCTCCTCGCAAGGAATGCGGCCGGGAAAATGGGCAGAGTTGAGGTAGTCTAGGCGGACTGTGGTAACGCTAAGCCAAGTCGAGGAAGGGCGAGAGAAAAGGCGCGCGGCGCTCCTGAGCGTAGGCTCGGCCGTGCTCCTTGTCTCCCTTAAGGCGTTTTTGGTCGTCAGGACGGGAAGCCTCGGCGTCCTTTCCGAGGCGCTGCACTCCTCTCTCGACTTGATTGCCGCAATTATTACTCTTCTCTCGGTCCGCGTTGCCGATCAGCCAGCCGATGAGCGGCATCTCTACGGCCATGGGAAGTTCGAAAATTTTTCTGCGTTCGTCGAAACCGGATTGCTGGCGCTCACGGCCCTCTACATCATTTACGAGGCGTTCGCACGGTTGTTCTTCCGCAGCGTGCACATCCAGCCCAGCGTGACCGCGATCCTCGTGCTTTTGGTTGCGTTGTCGATCGACATAACGCGGGCCCGAGCGCTCGCGCGCGTGGCGACAAAATACTCCAGTGACGCGCTGGAAGCCGATGCGCTGCATTTTTCCACCGACGTTTGGAGCACCATCATCGTCATCGCAGGCGTCGGCCTCGTCTGGGCCGGTGAGACCTGGCATATGCCGTGGCTGAACTATGCCGATGCCCTGGCTGGACTGGCTGTTGCCGCCGTGATCCTGTGGGTCGGCGCGCAGCTTGGCAAACGCACGCTGGATGCCCTTCTGGATGTTGCGCCGGAAGGTTTGCAGCAGAAGATTGCCAGGGCCGTGGCCAGCATGGACGGCGTCCTGGACGTGGATCGCGTGCGGGTGCGCCGCGCCGGCAATCGCCATTTTGTTGACGCCACCGTCAGCGTCGCGCGTACTGCGAGCCTCGAGCAGGTACACGCGTTGAGCGACGCCATTGAGAAGCGCATTGGCGACATCGTGCCCTCCGACGTAATGGTCCACGCGGAACCTCGCGCGCCGCAGGGTGAACATTTATTCGAAGCGATTCGCGCCGCGGCGCAGAGCTTGGGCCTCGCCATTCATGACGTGACCGCCGTGCAGCAGGAAGGGCAACTCTTCATCGAGCTGCACCTGGAGGTGGATGAAAATTTGAGCCTGCGTGACGCGCATCGTCAGGCCACCGAACTGGAAGAGAAAATTCGCGAACTGCGCGACGGGCCCATCGAAGTGAACATTCACATCGAGCCGCTAGGGCGCCACATTGCGACTCCCGACGCGGGCATCGGTCAGATGAAACAGCTTTCACGCTCGATCGAGGAGTTTATCAACCGGCTGCCCGCGGAATTCGACGAACTCGTAAATTGCCACGATGTCCGTGCCCGCCAGGTGGAACACCACATCTTCGTGTCCTGCCACTGCACCATGAAGAGCTCGCTGCCGATTACCCAAGTCCATGACGTGACGGCGGCGCTGGAAGACCGCGTCAAGGAAAAATTTCCACAGATCTACCGCGTCACCATTCATCCCGAGCCATTTGAAGAAAAATAGTGGCACAGGTGGAAGCCCGTGCTACTGCGCCTCGGAACGGCCGCCAAAGAATTGTGCGCCCATCGCAATCAATGCAGGAAAACAAACCAGAACGTAACGCGGCTCCGGCGTTTCCAGCGTGGTCAGGAACGCCGTGCGGAGCACGATGAACAACGCCAGGAACGCAACTGCAGGCCGGGCTGCTGCATTCGAGCGCCAAAGCCGCGCGGCGCCCCACACCCCAAGCCCGGCATAAAACATATTCAATACAAAAAACAGGCTCGTGACTTCCTGATCGACGGGGTCGTATTCCCGCATTTGTTTGAGAGGAAAAACGTGTCCGGAGACGGGCAATAACTCGATGCGCGGCGTGAACCAGATGGTGACGGCGCGCGCGGCTGGCAGCCAGACATAGGTCCGCAAGGGATGGCGCGCAGTGCGCTCCCGTGCGAGCTGCGCGAACTCCGCATCCTCCTCCGGAGTCAGCGTCAAATCGTTGTTGTATTGTTCGAGAATGGCTGCGACGCGCTGTTTTTCTTCCCGCGTGTCAAAGGCGCGCGCCGGAATGTCATCCACAAAGATCGCCTCTTCGTTCAGCCTCCAGGGAACCAGGTAGCAATCGCGGACGCGGTAGAGCCAGGTCTTTTCCCACGCCATGAAACCATAG
>JBGQCW010000080.1:0-7898 GCA_041495565.1 Candidatus Acidiferrum sp. | reverse complement strand
CTGCGCCGAATAATCCAGGAGGACGATGTAGCCGTTTTCACGCGCGTAGCGGTCCAGTACGTCGTTCATCTTGCGGCCCAGGCGGTCGAATACCTCGGCCTGCGACGCGTTGGCATCTTCCTGCATCTCATTCTGCTTGCGTTCAAGCTGTTGCGCGAGCCTCTGCCCCTGCGTCGTCAGTCGAGCAATCTCTTCCTGGCTGCACTTGCCTTCGCAGGCCGCGAGCCTCTGCCGCAGATCATTGATCTGCTTGTTCATATTTTCCAGCTCCGTCTGGCGCGGTGCAAACTGCGATTGCAGCTCCGCGGACGAGAGCTTTCCTTCCGCCGTGCCGAGGATGGCCGCGCGCACGTTGAGCACGCCGATCTTGCCGGATGCGGCAGCGCCTGCCGCGGCGGTTCCCTGTGCCCAGGCGGCTCCCGTGCTCAATACACACGCAGCAGCCAAGGCAGCCATACGAATCGATGTAATTCTAGAATTCACTTTTTTCTCCTTAAATATGGTCCGCCCCGGCGAAACCGGGACCAACCTGCGCCAAGTCAGCTTGGCTCCAAACTTTTCCGCCCCCGCTGCGAGTTTCTTGGGCGCGCAGCAAACTTTAAAGTATAGCCGACGTGCTTCACCTCCCGCAATCACAAAGCGCATCACCTCTCCGCGGTCCATCCCAAAAGATGCCTTCGCATCCCGCGGCAAGACCTCTCCGGCACCGCCACTTATTTCGGAAGCGGGAACAGGAGCACGCGGTTGTTTGCCTGATCCGCGATCACCGCTAAGTTTGTAAACGTATGTATCGCCGCGGAAAAACGCGACGTGCCGCCAATTCCCAGCGTCGCTTTCGTCCGAAACGTCTGCGAGTCCACAATCGAAATGGAATTGCTGAGCGCATTCACCGTGAGCATCGTTCCGGTCTGGAAGTTATAGGCGATGGCCGTCGGATTGATCCCCACCTTGATCCCCACCGTCTGGTTCGTGTCGGGATTGAAGGCCGTGATCTGGTTGCCTTGGGTGGACGTCACATAGAACAGCGCCGGCGACACGGCCGGATCGAAAACTACGCCGGTTGGTGTGGACTGAATGCCGGAAATCGATGCCGAGCTCAACTTGACCGGCGTAGCGCCTCCGATGTCCACCCCATCGAGCGCACCGGAAGCCGCAGCGGCACCGTTGAGCACCAAACAGGTGACGACGGCAAGGCCGCGGCCATTCGTACCGCGGTCAGGATCGATGGCCACTGCAATGGGATTCTGGTCCACGGCAACGGTCGAGGGAGCGAGCGTGCCGATCGGGCTTGCGGTCAAGGGAGTGAGGTCGATCGTTGAAACCGTGTTGGAACCGGTGTTGGCGATCACCGCGAGGTTCGTTTCCTGATTGATGGCCACGCCGCTGGGAGCGGTACCAACAGCGATGTCTGTGACACCCGTGACCTGGGTCAAGCTCGCGAGGTCCAGAATCGAAACCGTGTTCGCCGAATTGTTGGTCACGACGGCTACGCCGGAAGCGCCGGCCGCTTGGCCGGTGATGGCGAGTCTTGGAAGAACTGCCACCCCCGTGGGAGTTCCGCCGGTCTGAATCGCTTTCAGGATCGCGCCAAAACTGTTTGCGGGGTCAAGACTGATGACCGAAACCTGATGGCATCCCGTGTTTGTGACAAGGGCGAGATTGTGCACCTCGTCGATCGCGACGCCACCCGGGGCTGCGGCAGTACCGGAGCACGCTGGCAGAGGAACCTCTTCAACGACGGTGAAGTCCATGACGTTGGACCCCACACCCGCGCTGACGACATCGAGTGCAAAATGACGGGGGCCTTTGAGGATGTCCAGCGTACCGCTCGGTGCGCTCGGATCTGGGATCGAAACCGGGATGGTTACGTCGAGTTCCTGACTGCTGACGAATGTTACGCCGCTCGGGAGAGCCACGCCGTCAAGACGAACCTGCGAGGAATTCGAGAAACCGGCGCCAAATATCTTCACGGGACCGATCGGCGTTGGCGCCACACCCGAAGTGATTTTCGCCGCAGGGCTGAGGTTCGCCGGAGTGCTGACACTCGCGTCGTCAATCGCCGGAGTCAGCACACGTTCGATGTGGACGGTCTTAATGTTTCCAAGTTTGAAGCCGGTGATAGTGCCGCTGCCCGAGTTCACTGTCAGAACCAAATTATGGACAGAATCCACGGCGATGGCTCCGGGAATGGACACATTCGTCGGCGTGGTGGAAGTGCAAGTCGCCGCGCAGACGCTGGCGAGCCCGGTTTGACCAGTGGTGACGATGGCGGGGCGCTGCAAGAGGGTCGGATCGAGCAGCGAGACCTCGTTGGTTTTGGGATTAAAAGAGACCGCGGTATTGGAGAAGGGCTGGAATGCCACGTCGGCCGCGCCGAGCTCCGGAGAACCCGTGCTCACCTGACCGGTCTCTTCGGAAAAGAGCGACATCGAGCTGACCGACTGGCTCTGGGGATCGATGAAGATAATCTGGCTGAAAGTGGCGTTGGGGTCGGCGAGAACAGCCCGCCGCGTCACCGGACTAATGGCGATGCCCATGATCGAAGGGGAGACGGTGTAGGTCAGAAACGGAACTCCCGAACTGGCTTTGCAGGTGGCGCTGCAGGCGCTCGTATCGTCCTTATCGGCCTGGAAATACTGAAAATGAGTGGCATCCAGGACGGCGCCGACAGAAAAGGAACCATTGAAATCCGTCCCGTTTGTCTTGCCCGCGGGCAAGCCGCTGATGAGCACGGTGCCAGGATTGCCGGGATTGAGATTGTGGGAGGCAGACGTCGTTATGGTGACAATATTGGAGGCGCGAATGGCACTAGCAATGTCCACCGGCACGACAGAGGGATTGGCCAGATTCACAGCGGATAGCAGGCCTGCTCCTCCAGGAGTTACATAAGCCAGGCGCGCGCCAGGCTCAAAAGCGACCTGCGGGTTTGCGCCGGTATTCAGCGTGACGTAACCGATGGGGCAGTAGGGCGAGCTCCAAGCGGCGTTAGGGAGACATTGGACCGTTGCGTTGTGATCCAAATTGATGACGAGCCCGACGTTGGTGGAAGCAAACGCCACAACCGCTCGATGCGAAAATGGGTCAATGCCCACAGAGTACGGAAACGGCTCCACGACCGCCTGGCAGGTCGCATCGGTTTGAGGAATCACGCAGCTCAGATCCACCGTACCCAAGGGCGTGCCTGCAGGAATGGAGAGGATGGAAAGGGTCCTGCTCGCATAGTTCACGACAGCGGCAACGTTGGGCTGCGTTGGAGTCAGACGAGTGAGTTGGTCGTCCACAGCCACTCCAGTCGCGACATTACCGCCAGAGGAAACCAGGCTCGTCTTCGTAGGTGTTGCGCTGGTCAGATCGATAAATTGAACGTTATTCGAACTCACACCGGCGAGCGTCACGACAGCCAAACCGTCCGCCTGATCCACAGCAATACTGCTAGGCGCACTAGACGCGCCAAAGGAAATCAACGGGGTGGGTCCGTTGTATATTTTTGCCGGGTTCGGCGGAAGGGGCGACGGTACCGGTTTCAAACTCAACGGGTTGTTGTTGACGTCCAAGGGTGGATTCGATCCACCATAATCCGGGATCACAGCGATGTTGGTAAAAGCCGTGGTTGCCGCAGGCACGGGAAATGGACCAGTCGCAGAAGTCGAATATTGGACACTGAGGGGGAACAATCCTGCATTGGGGCCCGACCCAGTTGGCGCTGGCAGCGATCCCGTGAGGCGTCTCGCCGTGATAATAGATGGGGATTGCAATACGTTCAGGTTATTAAAAAGGGGAGTTGCAATGGTTGGCGTCCCCGGGGGCCCAAAGTACCCTCCATCCAGGGTGATGGAAGGAACCCCGGGCGAATTCTGGCCCAGCGTCGACTCTTGAACGTTATCAGGCGTAGCGCTGACGATTGTGGGCCGAACGGGCTTGATATCCAGGGGAAACGATACGCCCGGCGGCAAGACTTGGACGGAGGAGTTGCTGGTGGTGACCTGCACGATGTAGTGCCCGGCGGTCTTCAAATTGTCCGCGTTCAGGCGAACGCGAGCACCGATGGACGAAGAAGTCGATCCCGCCGCGAAAACCACTTTAATCTGCGTTTGGGGGTCAATCGTCGTGACGTTGGTCGTCGGTTTACCAGAGGAATCGAGCAGTACAAGCTGCACGCCCATCTGGGAGTTGGCGTTGGTAGCAGCGAGGAAAATATCCTGCTGGAGACCGCCCTGCGGCGCAATAGAAGGGGAGATACCACTGAAGGTAATGTCACCCGCCTTGACGATGGTGACGGCCGCCTGTGCAATGCGGGCGTTATCGACGTTGGAAAAAGCGAAGACCGTGACGATACCTGCAGCATTAACAGGGATTGTCGTAGAAGACGGCGCCGCCGTAGGCACGGCCGCAGGAGCGGTATAAAGCCCCGTTTTATCGATGGAACCGCAATTGTTGCTCCCGGTGCTGCAGTCTGCACTGTTCGTCTTCGCGGTGACTTCAAAAGTCACGCCCCACTTAAGCTGGTCGGGCGCGATGACGTTGCCGTTCAGATCCACCGCGAGGAACAGCTGTGTTGCAGCGGTCGCAAGGGTCGCCGTTGCGGGGACTATGTGAATGCGGATACCGGAATCGAAAGCAAGGCTGAACTTGCCCGTCTTCTTCTTGTCGGCGTTGGCGGTTGCCGTGATCGTGACGATCACGTTGGGGAGCTTGACCTGATCCGGAAAAACCGACGGCGCGGTGAAGGTCTCGGTGGAAGCGACGGTGGTGCTGGTGTTGGGGGTGTTGGAGAGAACACCGACAGCGCCGTTGGCGGAAGTGCACTCCGCGGAAGCAGAAGGCTTGGGGCTGGGTGTGGCGGTCGTCGGGTTCGGGGTGGTGGTGTAGGCGCAGTCGAAGGTCGCAGACACATCGGTCGCGCCGGTGACGGAGGCCGTAATCGTCTGCGACTGCGTCGGCACCATCACCGAGAACGAGCCAAAAACGGAGACAAGCACCTGATTGGCAGCGCTCTTGCTGCCGCACCCGCTGCCCCAAAGGCTGGCGAACGCCATCGCCAGCAGGATGTTTCTCGCACTCTTATGCCACTTCATACCCGCTGTCTCCCCCACATTCGTGCGCTTTGCAATTCTTCGGCGCACGCTGCCTCGCTGCATTCCCAAGTTTTCCCGAAACTCATCAGCATCCTCACACGCTAAAACGTCCGGCTCACCGTGAATCGGAACGTACGCTCCGGCTCGAAATAGTTAAGGCGCCCTGGATTGTTCTGTAGCTGCAAGATCGTGGGCTTCACCTGGTTCAGCCAGACATCCGGCGGCAAGTTCCTCGGCAACGATCCGATGGGCAATCCGTCCAAACCCAATTGTTCGCTGATCTCGCTCGGATTGAAGTAATCGTTCGGCGCAATAACCTGCGAATGCAGGCGGTGGACATTGTACGCGTAGTAGATACGGAACGGCGCTTGAATGATCGGCAATTGCACGACGAACTCTATCCCCGTCGATCCCCGCAAACGGAAATTCGTTCCGGGCGCGATAGAAAGCTGACGGGTCAGGCCGATATCCTGCGTCGCAAGCGGGAATTGAGTTGTCAGGTTAGTGAATCCCGTAGGATCCAGTCTTAGCGCACCCTTGCGGAGAATGCCGTTTGTTCCGCCATCAAAGAATAGCCCCGCCTGCACTATATTGCCCACGATGGGAATGCGATATTCGAAATTTCCATAGCTTTGCAGGTCACCACCCGGGAAGGAAATCGTATAGCCCAGCACCGGCACATTGAAAGTTCGCTGGGTCGGCTGACCGAAACCGTTGAGACAGGTCCCGCACAGGTAGCTGAACTGCTGCGTCGAGGCGACAGGAATAAACGTGACCGGTGTGATGGAGCGGATATCGAAACCGCGGATGTCGCTCTCCCCGCCCATGTAGAACCGGCTGTAAGGTGGCGGTTCTCCACCGCCGTATCCGGTTGTGAAAGCCCCAGTCGCATGGAAGCTCAAGGTATTCCGGTGTTTGTTGATCGGATGATAGTACTTCCAATCGAAAACGTTGGTGATGCTCTTGACGTTGCCGCCGAGCGGGCCGCCCGAGAACGCCAGCGAATAGTAGTAGCTCTTCCCTCCAGTTGCATTGATCGGATTGTTGACCGTGTTATAGGAAATTGTCGGTGTGATCGTGCTGGAGACGATTCCATTGAGCGCGCTGGGACCAGCGACGCTTCGGAATTGCAATTGCGTGAACAGGAGTTTGGAAGCATCGTTGAACGCCGTGATGTTCGTGCGCGTCAGACCATAGGAGACGGCAACTCGCGTGAACGACAGTTTGTGGAGGGGATAGCTCGCATAAACAGTGAAGCCGGTGCTGTCCTGATTGTAGTTCTGTATGAACTGCGGATTGATGCTGACGGCCTGCCCGGTAGAGAGCGCCGCTTGGCGTGCCTGGTCGAATTTATAACGGCTCGAAAAGAGCGTGAAACCCGAGGCGATCGGCCGGTCAAAAAGATACGGTTCAGTGAATCCGAACATGAAGCTGCGCGTCAGATCGCCGAACTGCGCGGAAAACGTCAGCGTTTCGCCCAAACCCAGGAAGTTGTTGGTCTGATAAGTCAGTCCGATGAAGCTGCCGGAGAGGCCGCTCACGCCGCCCTGCAGACCGATGGACTGCTTGCCCTTCTCCCTGAGCTTGAGGGTGATGTCAACCGTGCCGTCCTTGCTGTTTTTCTTCAGCTCCGCAGCCTTGTCTGCTTCGATTTTGTCGAAATAATCGAGCTGGTTCAGCCGCAGGATGCTCAACTCCCAGTAGCGCTTGTTAAAAAGCTGGCCTTCGTCGATCAGCAGCTCGCGCCGAATGACCTTGTCGCGCGTCGTCGTGTTTCCGCTGAAGTCGATGCGCCGCACGTAATATTGTTTCTGCTCGTCAAACCTCAGCGTAAGGTTGATCACCTTGTTTGTCTCGTCGAGTTCCGTGTCCGGCTCCGGCGTAAAGTCGATGAATCCGTATTCGCCGTAAATCTTGCCGTAGTTCTCCAGGGCCTTCCGAACTTTTTCCGTGGAAAAGATGTCGCCCTGCTTGAGCGGGAAAGCACCCTTGAGCGCATCGACCTTCAGGGACAGGGCTTTGTCCGGATCGGCGCTCACGATTTTCAGCGTACCCATGTGGTAGCGCTCGCCTTCTTCGATGGGAATCGTGATATTGACGGCCTTACCATCGCTATGGCCGAGAACGAGCGGAACGCCCAGGCGGTAGCCGCGCGTGTCGATGTTTTCCAGAGTGGGGTCGCCGACGGACACCTTGAAATATCCGTTGTCGCGATAGAGGCCGCGAACGCCGATCTCGAGATCTTCATTCAGTTTCTCGCGATCGTAGGTTTTCGAGAGCACGCCGATATACCAGAAATAAAGTGGAATCGAGTAAGGCCGGTCGTGCCGCATGGCGCGGATCAATTTGCGGTCGCTGAACGCGTGGTTCCCCGTGAACTTGATGTGGCCGACTTTTACCTTCGGCCCTTCCTCGATTTTGAAAACGAGAATCACGGCGTTGCTCGAGGCAATGCGCTCGTACTGTGGCGTGACCTTTGCGAATTGCCGGCCGTGTTCGCCGAGGAGTTCCTTCAAGACGACTTCCGCTTTCTTGATTCGCGTGGGATCGAACTGGCTTTCGACGCTGAGCCCGACCTTGCGCTCCTTGAACCGGTCGAGAATGTCCGATTCGGAAACGGAGTGAATGCCGTCGTAGCGGATGCGGCGAATCTGCGGCCGCTCTTTCACGTCGAAGATGATAATTTTGCCGTTGGGGAGGTTGGGTGAATCTTCGACGCGGAGTTTCACGTCTTCAAAAAACTGCGTGTTCCACAACGCCTGAAAATCGCGGCGCAGTGTCTCTTCGTTGTACACGTCGCCTTTGCGGCTGAAGATGCGCGCG
>JBGQCW010000079.1:0-7901 GCA_041495565.1 Candidatus Acidiferrum sp. | reverse complement strand
GATGCTGAAGCCCTCATAGTTGTGGAGGAGCAACAGCACTCCGACGGAGATCAGAACAAGGCCGGGGAAGAGTGAATTACGTCGTGGACGGGCGTTCGCCATAAGGAGTTATTGCCCCTGGCCTTGGCCAGGCAATGGATTTTGCGGCGGATTTTGCGTGGCGCCGGGCCTGCTTGGAGGTGGGACGGGAGGATAGGAGCCGCCAATGTGGCCGTCCATCGGTGCGAGTGAGCATGCAAGACTCACGAGACCGATCACGATGAGAATAACCGGGAACGTATTGCTAAATGAAAAGTAGCCACCGCGCATCTGATCGAGGAGGAAGAGCACGCCCACTGTGATGAGGATGGCGGGGCCCATCAAGCCGCGGATGGTGCAGCGGCGGCACGCGCAACGGATACGATCACTCATCGATGTCTATCCTCCAAAAAGCCGCTGCCTAAGAGCGGCTGCCCAGACGGTTGCGGAACAACATGACGCCGACGCCAATCAGAATCAATGGCCAGAGCAGGCGTCCTACCCGATGAAACGAAAACCAGTCGAAATTGTTCAAGAGGAAAAGAATTCCAAGGGCGATCAGGATGATGGGGCCGACGGGGCGATTCCTGGTCAAGGCTTCCAATGGATCGTTGGGAGTCTCGCCGAGGCTCCTGGCTTTGGCGACGCGCATGGCGTCAAAGGCCATGTAAAGTACGAAGCCCGCAAGAAGAAGACTCAGGGCAATGTCAGCACCATCGCCGATGTCGCTGCTGAGACCGACGATCATGGCGGCGAAAACGACGATGTGGATCAGAGCTTTGTTGTATTCGCCGTTGTAGACGGCGCCCAGGCCGGGGAAAAGTCCGAGGACGAATGCGATGCCGGGGCTGCTCGGTGAGCGAGCCGGAACGGGCGGCGGCAAAACGCCCGGCGCGGAGGCTGCGGCTGATGCACCAGCAGGAACTGTCCCGGGAATACCCATGATCGTGGCGAGGCAATCTTCGCAGTAGAGAACGTCGCGCACGGGGCGCACGCAGGCGGAGCACATGGCCTTGCCGCAATTGCGGCAGTAACCGACAGCGTCCACTTCAGAATGGACGGCACACCTCATGGCAATCTCCTCTCACCCAATGAGCCGCTCAGAACAGGGAATTCGGAAGCAAGGAGCTCGAGATTTCTCTGGATGCCGTCGGCGCGATTCTGCTGCTTGGGCACGGCCGGATTCGTGTTGTCGGTGCGGCCCGGCTCTTTTTTGGGAGAGGTCTGTGGAATGGTTTCCTCCCGGGTAGCGGGATTTTGTTCGTTTTCATTCATGCGCGATTGGATCTCATAAACGACGCGGAGGTCGCTGACGAATTTGGTGCTGCGGGCATAGACGAGATGCGCCTGGCGGTCGGCATTGCGATAGATAGTGGCGGGAGCAAGATCCGCCAGCTTCGGCTTTTTCCAGGAGAAGCCGGAAGCGGTGAGAATCACGATGAACGTGGCAGCCACGGAGACCACGCTGTAAACAAAACGCGGTGATTGGAAACTGCGCAGCCAGCGTTTGGCATTGCGCCAACTCTGCGGGCCGAGAGTGGCGGTCAGGATGGAGCTAACGAGCTGCGGAGAAGGCTCGACCTGTTCCAACGTGTGCAGCGTGCCGAGCACGTGCGAAACACTGGCGACCAGCGGCGTGCAGCGCTCGCACGCATTCACGTGGAGGTCGAAAGCGGTTTGCTCGGCGGGCTGAAGAAGGCCGTCGAGGTAATCGCTCAGGCGCGCTTCGGTTTGTTCGCAAGTCCAGGTCATGGCATGCTCCGCGCTCGCTTCGAAATTCCAAATCCGTTCATGACGGCCGCACTCCCATCTGCTGCAGGACGCGGGCCAGTTCGATGCGTCCGCGATTGATTCTCGATTTCACGGTTCCTTCGGGCACCGCCAAAACTCTTTGAATCTCTCCGTACTCCAGTTGCTGCAGATCGCGCAGAATGACCGCTTCGCGCAATTCGGGCGAAAGCCTCGTGAGCGCCGACTGCACCTGGCGGCTCAGTTCGCCGAGGAGCGCCTGCTCATCGGGTCGGCGCCCGGCGGATTCCTTGTTTTCCACGACCGGCATGGCGTCGTCGAGGGAATCGGTGATGCGGTCCCGCTTCGTTCTACGATAATGGTCAATCAACAGATTGCGCGTCACACTGGTCATCCAAGTTGCGAAACCGCCATGGGCAGAACGATAGCTTCCCAGTGTGCGGTAAACCCGGAGGAAGACATCCTGCGACAGGTCCTCGGATTCCGCGCGGTTTCCGGTGAACCGGTAGCAAATGTTAAAGATGCGGCGCGTGTGGCGACGCACAAGTTCCTCCCAGGCCGACCCGTCGCCCTGGAGGCATTGCTGGACCAGTTGGGCATCCTGCTCCAACGTATCATCAGCCTCAAAACCTGCTACGGTGCAAGGCGTGTCTGCAAGCCGGCTCTCTCTCAAAAGCCGCCAGGCAGTCCATCTTGGCCTGCCAACTATGGAACGTAAACTGCTGTCGAAATGTTCCCCTCGGGTACAGGGCCTTACTGCCGACCGGTATGCTGGGCATCTTACTCACCCTAGTCGCAAGACACAAGCACCCGACACAGCAGATGTTGGGACAGATGAGCAAGTCGGGCCGCGCCCCTTAGATGAGTCCCTAACTGCCTGAAATCAGACGCATTTGCCAGCCTTCGCGCTGCGGCCGAGTGGCCGTTTACTCATGGAAGTACGGAACTGGTCCGAAGACCTCAGGCGGGATTGACCGGAAGCGGTAAGCCGAGCGCGAAACGAAGCCCGATTTTCCAAGCTGCGCGCCTTGACGCGAGTGGCCGCTCCCGCTAGGCTGACCTGCGCATGCAAACATCATCGAGGAAAGTTGTTGTCGTCCTGATCGGGCTGCTGTTGCTGGGGTTTATCGTCTACCGCTCGAGCGGAATGATTCATCTCGGCGATTTCAGCGGAACAAAACTGCTGCAAGCTGTCCGCAACGCCAATCTTTTCCTTCTGATTCTTTCCATCGCTGCTATATACGGTTGCTACGCGCTTCGCTCGCTGCGATGGAAAGTTTTTCAGCAAAACCTGGGCGAGTCGCATTTCGGAACGATCTACAGATTGACGCTGGCTGGGTTCTCAGCGGTTTTTCTGCTTGGGCGCGCCGGAGAGCCGGTGCGGCCGTTGCTGCTGTCGCGGAAAGAAAAGTTGCCGATGTCCGGCATGTTCGGAATTTACGTGTTGGAAAGGGTCTTCGATTTGGCGAGTGCGGCCGTGATTGCAGCGATCGGTCTGCTGCTCTTTAAGTCGAATGAGCATTCGAGTGGGCCGGCTGGCAAGCTGGAAGTAGCAGCGAGAACCACAGGCCTGTTGTTTTCCATCGGTGTCGTCGCGGCCATCGCGTTTCTCGTTTACCTGCGGCTGCACGGCACGTCTCTTCTGGAGCGCAGACTGCAGGGGTGGGTGAACGCGCACGGATGGAAGGCCCGCGTCGCAGGAATTCTGCTGGGGTTTGCGCGGGGAGTGCAGACGATCCGCAGTTGGGGAGACTTGGTGCTGGCGGTTTCTTACTCGGTGGCGCACTGGTTCCTGGTGTTGCTGGTTTATCTGTGGGTATCGCATAGTTTCGGCGGGGCGCTCGGCACGATCAGCATGGGCGACGCCATGCTGGTGATGGCGTTCACGCTGGTAGGTTCAGCGGTGCAATTGCCGGGGGTGGGCGGCGGGTCACAGGTGGCCTCGTTCCTTGCTTACACGACGATCTTTGGAGTAGAAAAAGAGCCCGCGGCAGCCGCGTCGATTGTGTTGTGGCTGATTACGTTCGCGGCGTGTAGTCTGGCGGGCGTGCCGCTGTTGATTCACGAAGGGTTTTCGCTGGGGAAATTGCGCGAGATGGCGGAGTACGAGAAAGAAGCCGCGGGCGAAGGTGCAGCCCGGCAAGGAGAATCAGCCCCGTGAAATGTCCTTTTTGCGCGCATGTGGACGACAAAGTGATCGATTCGCGGGAAGGCCGTGGCGGCGACACGATTCGCCGGCGGCGCGAATGCCTGAAGTGCGGGCGGCGCTTCACGACGTACGAGCGCATCGACGAAATTCCGTATATGGTGATCAAGAAGGACGGTCGGCGCGAGCGCTTCGAGCGGCAGAAAATTTTTCAGGGCCTGCTGAAAGCGTGCGAGAAGCGGCCGGTGGCGACGCCCAAGCTGGAAGCGATCGTGGATGAGATTGAAGGCGTGGTGCATGAAGCGACGGAGCGCGAACTGACCACGACGGAGATCGGTGAAATGATCATGCACCGGCTGAAGAAGCTGGATAAGGTGGCGTACGTGCGTTTTGCGTCGGTGTACATGGACTTCAAGGACGTGCAGGAGTTCATGAGCGAACTGAAGAATTTGCTGAAAGATCGCGCCAAGAAGTAATTCCTTAATAATTGAGGAGATGTAATGAAGAAATACGTTGTGATTGGCTTGTTCGCCGGGCTGACATTCGTCTGCGCTTCCAGAATGACGGAGCGCGCGGCGGCGCAGGGAAAGAAGCCTGCGGCGCCGGCGGCCCCCGCTGCGATTGACAAAGAGAAAATTCGCGAGCATGTGAAATATCTTTCGAGCGATGAGCTGGAAGGGCGCGGAACGGGACAACGTGGCGGCGACCTCGCGGCGGATTACATCGCGAAACAATTTGCTTCCTATGGTTTGAAGCCCGCCGGTGACAACGGGACGTTTTTTCAAAATGTGCCAATGGTGGGAGTGGGAACGCTCGCGGAGACGACTTTCAAATTCACGGAACCGAGTGGGAAATCGTTCGAGGCGAAAAACCTGACGGATTTTGTGACCAACAACGAGAGCCAGGCGGAAACGGCAGACATCGATGCGCCGATCGTTTTCGTGGGTTATGGAATCAAGGCGCCGGAGTATGACTGGGACGATTACAAAACGGTCGATCTGCACGGCAAAGTCGCGCTACTGTTTGTGAATGAACCCAGCTCCGACGATCCTTATTTTTTCAAGGGCAAGGCGCTGACGTACTACGGGCGGTGGACCTACAAGTTTGAAGAGACGGCGCGGCGGGGAGCCGTGGCTACGCTCATCATCCATCGCACCGACCTCGCGAGCTATGGATGGGAGGTGGTGCGCAATTCGTGGGGGACCGAGCGGTCCTATCTGAAGCGGGATGAGACGCCGAAGCTGCAGGCGGCTTCGTGGATTCAATTGGATGTGGCGCAAAGAATTGTCGGACTCGCGGGGCTGGACTTGGAGAAAATGTTTCAGCGCGCGCAGATGAAAGATTTCAGGCCGCTGCAATTGCCCGTCCGCTTGAAGGCGCACGTGGCGAGCAAGCTGCGGCCTTTTGTATCCAGAAACGTGCTGGCGATGCTGCCGGGCGCGGATCCCGTTCTCGGCAAAGAGGCCGTGCTGTACACCGCGCACTACGACCACCTGGGAATCGATCCGAATCTGCCGGGCGACAAGATCTACAACGGCGCCAACGACAATGCGACGGGCTGCGGAATTCTGCTGGAGCTGGCACGCGTTTGGGCCGGAGCGCCTGTTGCGCCGCAGAGATCGATTCTGTTTGCATCGGTGACTGCCGAGGAGCAAGGCTTGCTTGGTTCGGAGTATCTCGGAAAACATTCGCCGATTCCACCAGGAAAGATTTCCATCGATTTGAATTTTGATGATGTGCCGCCGCTGGGCACCCCCGAAGAAGTAGGAGTGACCGGCGCCGAGCGAACAACGTTTTATCCGATGGTGAAGGCGACCGCGCAGGATTTTGGTCTGGCGATCCGGCCGGATCCCCGGCCCGAGGCAGGCCACTACTACCGCTCGGATCACTTCAGCCTGGCGCGCGTGGGCGTGCCGTCGTTTTCGATCAATGAAGGGATCAAGTACGTGGGCCACCCGGCGGAATGGGGCGAGGCGCAGGCGAAAGATTTCACCGAGCACCATTATCACCAGCCGAGCGATGAGTACAAACCTGACATGGATTTTACCGGCGACGCCGTGATCGCGAAGTTTGGGTTCATGCTGGGATTCAGCGCTGCGGCGCAGCCACAACTGGCCGGCTGGCTGCCCGGCGATGAATTCGAGGCGGCAAGGAAGAACCATTAGTCAGCCGTTAAACGGATTGTCTTTTCGGCCCAGCGTTGTCGCACTTGAGCCAGAAATTGCTGCTTGTCCTTTTGTATTTGCCGGACAAGCGCTTGATTGCCGGTGTCTTCGTGTCCGGCTGCCCAGAGGACCATTTCCGTGAGGACCGGGGCAAGATCGATTCCTTTCGCTGTGAGCAAGTAAATTCGCTTGCGCCCGTCCGATGGGTCTGGCTCAGTGGCAATGATTCCATGAGCTATCAGCTTCCGCAGACGATCTGCCAAGATGTTCGTCGCGATTCCTTCATAGGACTCCAGGAATTCCTTGTAGGTCCGGAATCCCCGCAGCATCATGTCGCGGATAATCAGCAACGACCAGCGATCGCCCAATATCTCCACGGAAGCATTCAGCGGGCACCCCGAGCGCCGCTTTGGGCTCGGCTTCTTCTTTGGCATAATTCCACAGTAGCATATTTTCACTTGCATTTCGCAAGTGATATCGGCACACTGACTTTCGTTTATGCAAGTGAACTTTAGCCGAGTTCGCATTGCCCCATCTGGAGGAAAAATTCATGCAATCGGATACGCAAACGGCTTCCGTCTCGAAGAAGCGGCTCTGGGCCGGACGCATCATTAGCGCGCTCCCTGTGCTGTTAATGGTCTTTGGTGGGGTGTTCGGAGTGCTTAAGCCGGCTGTCGCCATGCCTGGATTCGTTCACTATGGGTATCCTGAGCGAGTTTTCCTGCCCATTTGCATCCTCGAACTCGCCTGCGCGGTCGTCTACGCCATCCCGCAGACCTCCGTTCTCGGCGCGATCCTGCTCACGGGCTACCTCGGCGGCGCAACCGCTACCCATGTGCGCGTCGGCGATCCACTCTTCCTCATGCCGGCCGTTCTCGGCGTGCTGGTTTGGGCAGGGCTCTATTTGCGCGATGACCGGCTGCGCGCACTCATTCCTCTGCGAAGTTAGACTGCGCACTGGGTGTAGCCTGGTGGGCCGTTCTGGACGGAGAGTTTCGATCACTTTAATGAGTTGATCCGCGAAGCACAGGAGGGGTGAGCAATGAGCAAGGTACAAGTACTGGTTGGCACACGCAAAGGTGCGTTCGTCCTGACGTCAGACGGGAAGCGCGAACGCTGGGATGTAAGCGGCCCGCATTTTGCGGGTTGGGAGATCTACCACGTCAAGGGATCGCCCGCTGACCCGAATCGGCTGTACGCGTCGCAGTGCAGCGGCTGGTTCGGGCAGATCATTCAGCGCTCCGATGATGGCGGCAAAACCTGGATACAACCCGGCACACCCCCTGGCGAGGCGACCACTGCGCCGGGCGGAATGCCAAAGGGCGAGAGCAACAAGTTCGTGTACGACACCTCCGCGGAAACCGGCAAACCTCTCACCACTCATCAGTGGTACGACGGCACACAGCATCCGTGGGAGTTCAAGCGCGTCTGGCATCTCGAACCTTCGCTTACCGATCCGGATACGGTCTACGCTGGAGTGGAGGATGCCGCGTTGTTCCGCTCGAAGGACGGTGGCAAGTCGTGGCAGGAGATCTCCGGATTGCGCGGCCATGGCTCAGGGCCCCACTGGGCGCCAGGCGCGGGTGGGATGTGCCTGCACACCATCGTTCTGGATCCCAGCAATCCCCAGCGGATGTTCATTGCCATCTCGGCGGCAGGCGCGTTCCGGACCGACGATGCCGGCAAGACGTGGCGACCAATCAACAAGGGGCTGTATTCCCAATACATTCCCGAACCCACGGCCGAGGTCGGGCACTGCGTTCACCGCATCGCAATGCACCGGTCACGCCCGAACGTGCTGTTCATGCAGAAGCACTGGGACG
>JBGQCW010000078.1:0-7987 GCA_041495565.1 Candidatus Acidiferrum sp. | reverse complement strand
TTCTCTCTCACCCACTCCGCGTTGTAGCGCTCTTGCGGGAGCGTCCAGGCATTGCATTCGATCAGGACGGGGAGTTTGCGGATCATTGCTTCCGCGATGCTGCCGGGTCCAGGCTTGCCGATCAGGAAATCGGCGGCGCGCATCAGCTTGTGCACTTCCTTTGTGAATCCGATGACGTGCACGGGCATCTTCCACCGGCGAGCGCGCAGCTTGGCGGCAAGCTCTTCATTCCGGCCGCAAATCAAGATGAGTTGTACCGACAAATCCGCGGCGTCCAGCAGCTTGGTGATCTCATACATCACTTTCGAACCGTGCCCGCCGAAGAGAACGATGGCTGTCGGCAAATCCGGCAGCAAGCCCATTTCTTTTCGCAACGCCATCGGTTCGGTATTATCAGCGACATAAAAATCAGGCCGCAGGATCATTCCCGACGTTCGAAAGATATGAGCGTCATCATGGCCCAAGGCGCGAGCTTGTTCCGCTGCTTTCTCCGTCCCCGCGATGACGTATTGTTCATGAATCGGCTCAATCCAAAACCGCGGCGGAAAGTCGGCAAGGTCGGTAATGAGAGTGACGAACGGCCGGCCGGGATAAACTTTGGTCCAACTTTCGCAAAGTTGCCGGTTGAAATGAGGAATGACAGAGACTAGAAGATCCGCCGGTTTTTCGCGCCAAAACTTTTCCAGCAGATGGACCAAGGGATTGTGAAACAGACGGATGGTTGTCTGCAGCACCCGAAGGAGATAGGTGCTGCCCAGGGTCCAGCCATTTTGCAGCAAAATGTTGTACTGCTGCTGGATGCGGATGCCAGTGAGCTTGCGGAGCACGTCCAGGCGGTCAGTTAAGTCCTGGAACTGGATGAGTTCAACCTGCCAGCCGCGCCGATGTTGCGAGATGATCGATTGCAAGGCCACAGCGGCATTGCGATGTCCCCCGCCACCATCGTGGAAGACGACGTGAACCTTTTTCATTGTGCCGATTCTGTCACAAGTTTCGGCTGGTCGAACAGAGCACACTCGATGCCATGTGGATAAGACACTAAACCTATTGTGTTCAATGAGTTTCGTGGACACATTTACCTAGATTTCGTCACCTCTTCACAGCCTGTTCATATCGAAAGCCGACAATTTCATCATGCGCTGCGACCTCCATGTCCACTCGATCGCTTCTGGGATGTTTACCGCCCCAGTGCTCGGCCGGATTTGCCGGGAATCCTACAACGACCCGCAGGAAGTCTATAACCGGCTGAAACGGCTGGGCATGACTATCGTTACGCTGACCGACCACGACTCGATCGACGCCGCGGAGGTTCTCCGGCGGCACCTTGACTTTTTCCTGAGCGAAGAAGTCACCGTCCGGATGCCCAGCGGCACGGAGATGCACGTGGGCGTCTACGGCTTAACCGAGCGCGAGCACGTGGAAATCCAACGCCGCAGGAATGACTTCATCGCCCTGCTGATGTACCTCACCGAGCGGAAATTGTTCTTCAGCGCGAATCACGTTTTCTCCGGGCTTACGGGACGCCGCGAAGAAGAAGACTTTCGCTGGTTGGAGTCGTACGTTCCGGCATTCGAAACACGCAACGGGCAGATGTGGCCGGAGGCCAATGCCAGCGCCGCAAGGCTCGCAGCGCGCCTGGGGAAAATCGCGATTGCCGGCAGCGACTCGCACACCATCGCTGGCGTGGGGCTCACGTACACGGAAGTGCCTGGTGCGCGCACGGCTGATGAATTTTTCGCGGGGCTGCGCGCGGGGTACGGACGTGTCCACGGCGCGCACGGCAGCTGCGCCAAGCTCACCCTGGACGTCTTCAGCATCGTCCGATCACTTCTTAGCGATAAGCCGTGGACGCTGGCGGCTTCGCCGCTTGCACTGCTGGTGCCTGCTTTCACGCTAAGCCATTGGATGAATGAAATTCATTTTTGCAAAAAATGGTCCGCGTTAATGGAGAGCGGCGAGAAGCGCCGGCGGATGCTCTGGGACATGGATTCGAGCTTCGAGGCCAACTTGGCAGGTTGAGGTGACGCGATGGCCGTCGCAGGCAGCCTCTGGGGATATATTGAACGCCGCGATCAACGGCTGATGCGGCGGATGAACCGCTGGCGCGCTCCGCGCTGGATTCGCATCTGGATGATCACTGCGACGCGTCTAGGTGACGGCTGGATCTGGTATGGACTGGGAGTCATGTTGTTTTTCTACGGCGGCCCGCGGCGTTTCTCAGCAGTTTGCGCCGCAGGAACGGCAGCGATTGTAGGCATCTTCGTCTTCAAGGCGCTGAAAAGGCTCAGTAGGCGTCCACGGCCCTGCCAGATCGAGCCGCACTGCTGGTCAAAGGTATTGCCACCGGATAAATTCTCATTTCCCTCGGGCCATACGATGACGGCGTTTTCCGTCGCGCTGGTCATCAGCTACTTTTATCCCTCGCTCGAAGCGATGCTCTTTTTCCTGGCGTTGAGCATTGCGGTGTCCCGCATTGTCCTGGGCATGCATTACCTCAGCGATGTTCTTGCGGGCGTGGTCCTGGGCGTTGCGCTAGGATGCGCTTCCGTCACTGCGTTTGCCTCGTTCGGCCTCGTCTAGTGGAAAGTTTTCCGCGTAATAGCAATCCCGTTCTTTCGAGGGTTGGTTTTGTCCTCAAGACAATTCGAAAGCTGCGAAACAATTCGGCACACCGTGTTGATTTGAGAATCGAGGAATGCCCCTAAGCCTTGTATAGTTGGGCAAATGTCCGAGGCGACCGTAACACTTCCCAACGAAAAGAGTCAGCAACAACCGGTATCAGGCTTAGCCTTCCTGATTCAAGTTTCACGACCTGGTTTGTGGACGACCACGGCGATGTTCTACCTTATGCCCCTCGGCCACGCGGACCTCATCCATCCGGGCAAGCTAGGGCTCGGATTATTCTTTGTGCTTTTCCCCCTCGGGCTCCTGCTGTACGGCGCTAACGACATCGTTGACGCCGAGGCGGACTTACTCAACCCGCGCAAAGGAACTTTCTTGTTTGGTTCGCGGGGCGCAGGCGAACAGCTCGCCGCCTTGAAATGGCAGATCGCCGTGGTGCAGCTCCCGTTTCTGGCGGCGTTCTACTTCCTAGTAGGGCCGCGCATCTTGTGGTGGTATGCGGCGCTGCTCTTGGCCGTCGGACTCTACAACGCGCCACGATTTGGATGGAAAGGGCGCCCTCCGTTTGACGTGTTGATTCAGGCGAGTTATCTGCTCGTTTTCGTCTTGAGCAGCTGGCTGAACAGCGTGCCGCAGCTTCCCTGGCAAACCTTTCTGTTTGGCGCGCTGTTCGCCATGCATTCGCATGTGTTTGGCGAAGTGATGGACATCGAGCCGGACCGCTTGAGCGGCCGGCGAACGACGGCAACTTTAATCGGCAGAGTGCCTGCCAAACTTTTCATCGCGGGGCTTCTGACTATCGAAACGGCTTTGGTCTATTTCTATTTTCGAGACCGGATCATTATGGGATTTCTGGCGCTCGGCGCCGCGTGGTTCGTTCTGGATGCAGCAGCCCTGTGGAAAAATCGTCCCTACAGCCCGATGGAAATGCGTTTGTTCCTGTGGGGATGGAACATCGCCGCAGTGCTGGGCATGTTCTGGAATTGGGCGCACCGGACGCTGGCGCAGGTTCTCTCCGCCACTGGGTCTCGGACATGAAGCGGAAATACATACTCGAAATCAGCGTCGAGACGCTCGAAGCCAAAGCGGAGCAATCTCTTGCTCCCCTCAAAAAAAAGTGTTTGAGATTATTCCGCGCTAGGCCTTTTGCGCCTGGCGGCGGAGGAACGTTGGCACGTCGAGATCGTCGGCCGGAACTTGATGGTTCACGTCGCGGACGTTTTGCTGGACCTGGTGGACAATGTTTGGCGACGCCTGTTGCATGGGCGCTTCCGGGATTTCGCGCCCGGCCTTCCAGGTCTTTGGCAGGAACGACGGCTTCTGATGCATGTTCTTCTTGTTGGCGTCCTTGAAGCCCGCAGCGATCACGGTGATCTTGATAGTGTCTTTCATGTTGTCGTCCTGGACGGCGCCGAAGATGATGTTGGCATTCTCGTGAGCGGCCTTCTGAATAACGCTGGAAGCCTCGTGAACTTCATGAAGCGTGAGGCTCGAGCTGCCGGAAATGTTGATGAGAATTCCCTGCGCGCCCTGAATGGAATTGTCTTCGAGGAGCGGGCTTGCGATGGCGCGATTGGCGGCGTCTACGGCACGGTTCGTGCCGGTCGCAACAGCAGTGCCCATGACCGCGTAGCCTTGGCCGGACATAATGGCTTTCACATCGGCGAAGTCGCGGTTGATGATGCCGGGCACGGTGATGATGTCCGAAATGCCCTGGACCGCCTGGCGAAGGATGTCGTCGGCAATGCGGAAAGCATCGAAGAAGCTAGTGCCGCGCTCGACAGTTTCCATCAAGCGCTCGTTGGGGATAACGATGACGGTGTCCACCACGCCGACAAGTTCCTGAAGCGCCTGCTCGGCCTGCATCATGCGGCGCTTGCCCTCAAACGCGAACGGTTTCGTGACGACGGCGACGCTGAGCGCGCCGAGTTCGCTGGCGAGCGAAGCGACCACGGGCGCAGCGCCGCTGCCTGTGCCTCCGCCGAGGCCGGAGGTAATGAAGATCATGTCCGCGCCTTCCAGCGCTTCAATAATTTTTTCGGTGTCCTCGAGGGCCGCCTTGCGTCCAACCTCCGGGTTTGCCCCAGCGCCGAGGCCCTTTGTGAGCTTCGCGCCGAGTTGCAATTTCACCGGCGCCTGAGAGAACTTCAGCGCCTGCAAGTCGGTGTTCGCGGCGATGAACTCGACGCCTTCGAGTTTGGCGCGAATCATGCGGTTGACCGCGTTGCACCCGCCCCCGCCCACACCGATGACTTTGATCTTCGCCGGCTGCAGCTCCTCGCTGAAGCTCATGCGGATTCCTGCTTCTCTCGCTGTCATATCTTCCCCAGCCTTCTCCAGTTTCGCTAGCGGCTCTCGGGCAGGGTCACGAGGCGCCTGCGAACATGGCCTTCAATTTGGACACAAGATTCCCAGCGCGCTGCGGCGAGCTGCGCCGCGCCCGCGCGCCGTGCAGTACAAGCCCGACTACGGTTGCATATTCCGGCTGCGCCACCTGTTCCGGCAGATCAGCCAAGCCCTTTGGTTCCGCGATGCGCATCGGCAAATGGAACGACTGCTCGGCGAGCTCATCCAAGCCATGCAGACGGGCGCCGCCGCCCGCCAAAACAAATCCGGCGGGAATATGGCCGTCGAGTCCGGCACGCTGCAAATCATCGCGGATCAGCGCCAGCAATTCCATGGCGCGCGGCTCAATGATGTCCGTAAGCATGTGCGCAAAGATGGTGCGCGGCGGACGGTCGCCCACACTGGCAATCTCGATCGCACCGTCTTCCTTCTTCATGAAAGCGGACGCGGCGCACCCGTGGCGGCGTTTGATCCTTTCCGCTTCGGGGATCGGGGTGCGCAAACCGACCGCCAGATCGTTGGTAAAGTGATCTCCGCCAATCGCAACTGAACTCGTATGACGGACCACGCCGCCGCCATAGACGATCAATTCCGTGGTGCCGCCGCCGATGTCCAGCAAGCAGCAGCCCAGGTCGCGCTCGTCCTGCGTCAGGCACGATTCCGCGGAAGCGAGCGGCTCAAGGACCGTATCGCTAATAAGGATGCCGGCTTTGTTTGCGGCCGTGACGAGATTCTGCGTGGCGGCGACCGACGAGGTAACGAGATGAACGTTGGCCTCGAGCCGATGGCCGACCATGCCGATGGCGTCTCGAATGCCCACCTGCGCGTCCACCATAAATTCATGCGGGAGGACGTGCAGCACTTCGCGGTCTTCGGGAAGCGTGATATTGCGCGCCGCATCCACCGCGCGCCGCACGTCATCGCGCTCGATATCGCGCGGACGATGGCCCAGCGTGATACCGCCGCGGCTGTTGACGCCGCGAACGTGGCCACCGGCCACACCGATCAGCGCCTCTTCCACCGGCACATTCGCAACGCTTTCGGCTTCTTCAACCGCTCGGCGAATCGAGCTGACGGTGGAATCGAGATTGACGATCAGGCCCTTGCGCAGTCCTTTAGACTCGGCCGCGCCAAGCGCCAGGAACTTCACGAGTTCGCCTTCGACTTCCGCGATGAGAACACTGGTTTTGGTGCTGCCGATATCCAGCCCAACCAGGTATTTGTCTTTCTTCGCCAAGCCGCCGCTCCTGCGATGAATCTATTTAGTTTTTTTGGCGGCCGTGCCCGCACTGGTGTCGGGATTCACGACCACTTGCCGCAAATACTGCAAATCGATGGACTGCACGCGTCCGGTATTCGCCTGCCACTGCGAAAAGTTGTCCACCAGCATCTTGTATTTCCCGGTGAATTCTCCGGAGCCAAAGTGAATCGTCACGGCCTGCGAATCGGATGGACCCGCCAGCCCGGCCATCACCACGCGCAGATCCTTGGGGTTCGAAAGATCGATCTCGCTGACGCGATCGGAGGAACCCGCGCGAACCAGATCAACGCCTTTCATGAATTCCTGGTAAACCTGCATGCGCTTCTCGCGCTGGTCGCGGGACAATTCGTCCGAGACGCCGCTGACGATCGGAAACTGCAAATCCTCGCCATGCGGACGGTCAAGGATGACGCCGTGCGCGTCGATCAGCGCCAATTCGTTGCCGTTGCGCGCGAAGGCGATGGGCGTCCGTTCGGTCAGCTCGACGCGAATGCGATTCGGCAGAATGCGCTGTACGCTGGCGGATTCGACCCAGGAGATCTGTTCGATCTCGCTGCGGCGGGCGTCCAGCGGAACTCGCAGCACACTCCGGTTGCGGTCACGACCAAACTGTTGCAGCACCGCTTCGCGGGCGACGATGTGGTTTCCATTCAATTCAATCTGATCCGGCTTCAGAAGAAGCATCGTGGGCGAATAAAGAAGGAACCGTGTTCCATAAATGGCTGCAGTCACTCCCGCAATCCCGACGACGCTCAACACCATCACTCGGCGATAGAATGGCCATCCTCGCCCGGAGAATTTCTTGCGGCGGATTTCGACCGGTTTTTGGCGGCGCAAATAACGCGGTTCATCGTCGGCAATCAGCTCGGGCCGGTAGGAATCGGCCTCCGCCGCGGCAGTCGCGCTCCGTCGCATGGTCTTCACGCGTTCCAAACGACCACCTCGTTCTCCAGCTCGACACCGAAGGCTTTCTGCACGCGCTCACGCACATCGGCGATCAGCGTGAGCATGTCTTTCGCGGAAGCTTTTCCTGCGTTCACGAAAAAATTGGCGTGGCGGTCACTGACACCCGCATCGCCGACGGAGAAGCCCTTGAGTCCGAGTTCATCAATCATTCGGCCAGCGGACGCACCGGGAGGATTCTTGAAGATGCATCCGGCACTTTTCTGGCCGAGCGGCTGGCTTGCACGCCGTTTTTCGTTGCAGATACGAATACCTTTGAGGATTTCTTTGAACGGATTGGAAGGAAGTTCCAATGTCACCGAAAGCATCATATCATCGGGCGCAAAAGAAGTGTGCCGGTATTCGAAAGAAATTTGATGGCCTCGGAGGGTTTCGATTTTGCGGTCGGCGGCCCGGTACAGCTTCACTTCGCGAACGTAGCTGCCGATCTGCATGCCGTAGGCTCCGGCGTTCATCCGAAGGGCGCCGCCGACCGTGCCGGGAACGCCGATCAGGCCTTCCATCCCTCCCAGGTCGTTCTTCGCGCAAAAGGTGACCGTGCGGCCGAGATCCGCCGCGGCATCGACATGAGCAAAGTTGCCTTCGAGAATGACGTCGGGCTCCGGGGGGACGAGCTGCAGAACCACCCACGGCAACTCGCCATCGTCAACCAGCAGGTTCGAGCCGCCTCCGAGAAACTTGTGCGGAATGTGGTTCGCGTCGAGCAGTCTCAGAAGATCCGGAATGCTTTCGTGCTTCTTGATGCGCAGCAGGTCGGTCGTGCCGCCGATACCGAGTGACGTGAGCTCCGCAAGC
>JBGQCW010000077.1:0-8005 GCA_041495565.1 Candidatus Acidiferrum sp. | reverse complement strand
CGGGCACTACGATGTCGTTCCGGCGCAATCCGCGGAACAATTTCAGCCCCTGCGGAAAGAGCACTTCTTGTTTGGCCGCGGATCGTGCGACATGAAGGGCGGAATCGTCGCGATGCTCTACGCGATTCGCGCGCTTAAAGAAACGGGAACGGAACTGAATGGCAGGATCGGCTTGACGCTGGTTCCCAATGAAGAAACGGGCGGAGAAGGCGGCTCCGCGTGGCTGGCCCGGCAGGGTTTGCTGGGCCGCAACGGCATCGGCATGCTTTTGGCGGAGCCCACGAGCGGGGTGGTGTGGAATGCGAACCGCGGGGCGATTTCGCTGCGCGTTCAGGTGTTTGGAAAGTCCGCGCACGTGGGCTTGCAGCACCAGGGCGAAAATGCGTTCGAGCGCATGCATCGCGTCGTCGAGCTGCTCCGGGAGCTAAAACGTGAAGTGGAGCAGCGCAGCACTCATTTTACTATCGGCGCGGAACATGCGCGCAACTCGATCCTGATGCTCGACGGCCAGAGCGGCGGTGGCGCTAACTTCAATGTTGTGCCGGAGAAATGCTGGTTCACCATCGACCGGCGGATGAATCCCGAAGAAGACCTTGCCACAGAGAAAGCGAAGTTGCTCGGTGTTCTGGGACAATGCAAACGCGCCGGCATTCCTCTCGAATGGGAGATTTTGCAGGAAGGCAGCTCGGCCTCCTATAGCCAGGACGATCCCCTGGGCAAAGCATTGTCGCGCAGCGTCCGCGCAGATACCGGGGAAGCCCCGCGTTTTGAATTGTGTCCCGGGCTGCTGGAGACCCGTTTCTACGCCGCGCAGGGAATCCCGGCCTACGCCTATGGCCCGGGCCTGCTCTCCGTCGCGCATGGCCCCAACGAATACGTCGATCTGCGAAAAGTAATCGACACCGCCGCTATTTACGCGCTGACGGCGAATGGCGCGCTCAAGCCCTAAACCATACGGCGCCACATCCCTTCCGGGCTGAACCGTCATATTTCATTTTAGAAGGCGTTACTGTCGTTTTCCTCGCTGCGGCTTCGAAACAGCGAAGTCCGTTCTCCAGGTTATTGAAATCTAATCTTTTCCAAAAATTCTCCCGCTGCTTTCATGCCCTTTGGGGCAATGGTCGGACAGTTGTCCGAAAGTACTATTCAACTGTTCCTGGTTTTTGCCGATGATAATTCCGATGCCAAATCTCTACTTTTGCCAACCCCACGCAAAAAACCAGGGTATGCTTCGCGCCGTTCTTTCCGTCAACGAATGCGAGCGCGTGGTCAGCGAGCATCCCGCCACCTACGTCGGTGAACAGTTTCCCGCACTGGTCAACGGCAATGGCGTGACAAACGACTTCGCCATCCTCAGCTTCCGGGCGGAAGAGACCACTAGCCCGTGGCGTACCGGCTACTACCGCCTGGACTCCGACCTGACAAAACTCAACGAATCTATCCTCGCGCTCTCCCGTTAACCCTCGGCCCAAACATCTCGCCTGAAATCCTAGTTCCAATTCCCTGCGGCGGCCAGCAGTTGCAGTCCGATGGCAAACGAGTTTGTTCCCCGCGGTTCACAATAGATCACGCGGGCCCGCGCGCGGAAATCTCCGGGAAGGGAATGCACGTTCAGCCGATCGTTGCGTTTCCATGGCCTGCTCGAAACGACGCGCGCCCCGTGGGTGCTCACGTTTTCCGTGACGCACTCTTGTGCGCGCTGCCGGACATCCAGGCTGCAGAGATCGACTCTAACTGTGAGGTGAATGCGATCTTCCAAACGCTTCGCGAGAGCTTCCATAGGGCACCCTGCCACTGAAAGGTGAGTGAGAGGCTGGATGTCGGGGTGGGAACGACGCCACCATCATACTCCTGCAGAACTGTCAAAGGCTAGGAATTCTGCGCCTGCAGGAGCCGCTCCCGGGGGCAAAGCGCCTAGACCGTGGCCGGAAGCCAGTTCTGCAAGACGTCCTGAGAATTCGGCCGAACCTCGCGGAACACCAGTCCCATGCCGAGGTGGGTATGGGAATAGACAACCCTTGCCGGCGCTTCGAAGGACTGTGTTTCCGTGAAAATCCTCACGCGAACGAGTGCCCCGTCGAGTAAGGGATTGATGGTATCCACGTAACACCCGGAAGCGCTGAGGTCGCTGATGCGTGTGCTCATGCGCGAGCCCGTACTTTCCGCAAGGACTTCCGCCGAAGCAATGAAGGGAAATCTTGGCGCGTGGCGCCGCTCTTGTTCCATACGCTTGCCTTCCCGGTAATCGCCGGACATTCTATACCGAATCTTTCACCGCCGCGCCCCGGAAGCGTGCCGCCATTCGCCTGCCCTTCGCCGCTCGAAACACTTCCACAAATTCAGTGACGAATACGGAGAATTCCAAGTACCATTTTGCCAGCCTTTCCTCTCTCCGCGGGTGCGCTGAATGCCGTCCGAAGGGATGCGTCGAAGCAGTCGTATTCCGAAAGAGATCCCTATACTTCTGGTCGGAAGCGACATGGAGGGCAAGGTCTTTTCGGAGCAGGCAAAGACCGTCTTGCTCAGCCGGCACGGCGCGGGCATCGTTTCGGAATACAAGCTATCGCCAGAACAAGAGCTGATCCTTCGCTCCCTGGAGACGAATAAAGAGGCCGAGGTGCGCGTGGTCGGCCAGCTCGGCTCCGTCGGCGACAGCTACACCTACGGAGTGGCGTTTCTGAATCAGAACATCGACTTTTGGGGCATCGAGTTTCCGCCAGTATCGCAATCCGAGAAAGAAGCGAACAGCGTCTCCCTGCAATGCGCCAGTTGCAAGGCGCGCGAGATGGTTGTGCAGAGCGATCTGGAATCGGACGTCTACCTCGTCAACGAAGGGATCGTGCGGTTTTGCAAAAACTGCGGTTCTTCCACATTTTGGAAAGGGGCCGAGGATGCGGCGGAGGCCGTGGCCCCGCCGCTGGAGGCGGACAAGAAGCCCGAGATTGCGGTAGCTTTAGCGGAAGAACCTATCGACTCGCCCTCCGATCTCAAACCCTCCTTGCGCCCGGAAAACCGCCGCAAGCACGTTCGCACCAAAGTGAGTTTTAAAGCCTGCATACGGACGTTTGCCTTTGGCGACGACATCGTCGCTTGCGACGACATCTCACGCGGCGGTCTTCGCTTCAAGAGCCGCAAGCACTACGCCGTGAAGACCGATATTGAAGTAGCCGCTCCTTATTCGCCGGGTTCCCCGAATATCTTCGTGCGGGGGCGGATCGTCCACGTCGAGGAAGTGCCAGGCGAGAAATCCTTCCGCTGCGGGGTCGTTTACGCCAAATCCTAAATACGCGGATTTCGCTACGATGTGAGCAGTAGATGCCTGCGCGAAATTAGCGGTGGATGATCTGTACGGGGAACCCCCCGAGAGTGCTGGGTCGAGAGTACTGTTTGGTTGGGCCTCATTTTGGTACCGTCAACCTATTCATTCCCAAGTGCTTGAAACCTAGTATCGCTCCAACGTGGAAATGAGCCATCGTGGCGACTCCGCTCATTTCCAGCACTAGACAGGCAAGGAAAGGTTCCCATCACAATGTCAACCCTCCACTTTCGCCGCATCGAACGCCGCCGGACCCCTCGAGTCGCAGTATTTGCGGATCTAACCGTGCAAGGCTATACGGAGACCAACGAGAAATTCAAAGTCCAGACCCGCTCTCTTTCCGTGAGCGGCCACGGCGGCATGACCATCTTGGATGCCGGGGTGGTTGTTGGGCAAACGCTGTTGGTGACGAACGAAAACAGCGGACAGAAGACGGAATGCAAAGTGGTTTCATTGCGGCCAGGCGGGGACGGTAAGAGCATCGTGGCGTTCGAATTTATCGGGTCCAGCGCAAACTTCTGGAAGATTTCTTTCCCCGCGCAGGGCGCAAAAGCGCTTCGGCGAGCCGCGCCTGCAACGGCTGCTTCCTAACTGATCAGTTCGTCGCTGGGGGATAAGAGGGTGGCTCCTTACCGCTCCCGCTCCACGTTACTTTAGCGACGCTTCAATTTTGTTTTTGTACTCGCGGGCTTTGGCGATCGCTGCCGCTTCATTCACCGTCAATACTTTTTTATCGCGCATCACCACGCGCCCGCCGATAACCACCGTCTCCACGTCGCTTCCCTTCAACGCGTAGGCCAGCTGCGCGTACACCTCGTACATCGGCACGGCGTTCGGCGCGTCCAGGCCAATCAAAATAAGGTCCGCTTTCTTCCCTGCTTCCAGCGAACCGATCTCTTTCTCCATGTGCAGCGCCCGCGCGCCGTCGATCGTCGCCATCTCCACCACGGCTTTTGCGTTCAGCGCCAGCGGATCCATCTTCGTGATTTTTGCGAGTTTTGCCGCCAGGTCCATCTCTTCCATCAAGTCCAGATCGTTGTTGCTGCCCGCCGGCCCGTCCGTCCCCAGGCCGACGGCCACGCCCGCGGCGCGCAATTCCGGCACGGGCGAAACGCCGCTCGCCAGCATCATGTTGCTCGAGGGGTTGTGGACGCATCCCACCTTGCGCTGCGCCAGGATCTTGCGGTCCGCCTCATCCACAAAAATACAGTGCGCCGCCACCACGTCCGGCCCGAGGATTCCGATCTTGTCGAGGTACTGCACCGGGGTCGTGCCGTTCTGCGCGCGGCTGTCGTCCAATTCCTTTTTCATCTCCGCCACGTGGATCAGGATTGGAGCATTGTATTTCCGCGCCAAGGCCGCCGCATCCTGGAGCGTCTTCTGCGAGCACGTATAGATCGAATGCGGCGCGGGCGCGGCGTGAATCAGCGGATCGCCCTGCCAGCGCTTCAGGAATTTTTCGGTGTACTCAAGCGCCGCAGCGTTCGTCTTGTTGTCCGGCGCGGGAAAATCAATAAACGTTTCGCCCAGCACGCCGCGCATTCCCGCGGCCTTGGTTTCCTCGGCGACGGCGTCCTCGAAGTAGTACATGTCGGCGAAGGTGGTCACGCCTCCGCGAATCTGTTCCGCCGCGGCAAGCCGCGTGCCCCAGCGCACAAACTCTTCGGTGACGTTTTTGGCTTCCGCCGGGAAGATGTACTTGCGCAGCCAGTCATCCAGCGTCACGTCATCGTGCAGGCCGCGAAAGAGCGTCATGGGCACATGCGTGTGGCCGTTGATGAAACCGGGAAGTACGAGTTTTCCCTTTGCGTCGATCGTCTGCCGCGCGGTTACACCCTTCATTGCGAAGGACAGCAGTTCCGATTGCGTGCCCACAAAGACGATGGAGTCTCCACGAACTGCGACCACACCGTTCTCGATGATCCGGCGGCTGGCGTCCATGGTGACGATCGTGCCGTTGGTTACGAGCAAGTCGAACCCAACGGCTTCCTTTGCTGACGCCTGAGCAAAGCTGGTGGCGGCGCTTAGCAGAGCGAGAACGGCGGCGAGAGAAAACCGCGAGAGATTCCGGTGCATTTTCTTACCTCAAGCAAGAGAAGGGCTCGCGATCTACAGACCGCGGTTACAAATTCGATGAATCAAATGGCCTTGGAAAAAGTTCGCGCATCGGGATGACTTCGGTTTTGCCCTTGAGATTCGCCAGGATTACCGGGACGTCGCCGCAAAATTCCCAGATCAACTGGCGGCACGCGCCGCAAGGCGGCGTAAGAGTATCGGTGTCCGTCACCACGGAGATGGCGTCGAAGCCGCGCTCGCCCTCGCTGATCGCTTTGAAAATGGCGATGCGCTCGGCGCAAACGGTGAGGCCGTAGGTCGCGTTTTCGACGTTGCAGCCGCCAAACATTCTGCCCGAAGTGGCGCGGAGCGCGGCGCCCACGCGAAAATTGGAGAACGGCGCGTGCGCATTTTCGCGCGCCTGCTTGGCCGCCGAAATCAGGGTTTCATACTCGCTCACGCTCTCGCCTCCCAATGCGCATCGAAAACTTTATCAGGCAATGGCTTCTGCAATGCGCGGAATCAGGGCCTTCAGCAATCCGATGAATTGTCCTTTCACGCGCTCCGCCGTCTCGAGCACTTCTTTGTGGTTGAGCGGCTGATCCAAAATCCCCGCGGCCGCGTTCGTCACGCAGGAGATACCGAGCACGCGAATTCCGCAATGGCGCGCGGCAATCACTTCCGGAACCGTGGACATCCCGACGAGATCGGCGCCGATGGTACGAAGATAGCGTATCTCCGCCGGCGTTTCGTAGCTCGGCCCGGGCAGCGCCGCGTACACGCCTTCGTACATTCCGATTCCCATGCGGTTTCCTTCACCGACAGCCATCTCGCGGAACCTGCGATCGTACCCCGCGGTCATATCCGGAAATCGTGCGCCAAATCGCTCTTCGTTGGGACCGGAAAGAGGATTGGCTCCCTGCAGGTTGACGTGATCTTTGATGACCACCAACTTGCCTTGCACCAATTCGCGTTTGATGCCGCCCGCCGCGTTCGTAAGGATGACAGCCTTCACACCCATGCGAGCGAACACGCGAATGGGAAAGGCCACCTCCTTCACGGAGTAGCCTTCATAGAGATGGACGCGGCCCTGCATTCCGCACACTGGAATTTTTCCGACTCTGCCGATGACGAGATTGCCAGCGTGGCCGATGGCCGTGGAGCGAGGGAAGTGAGGAATTTCGGCGTAGGGAATTTTGGTTGCATCGGAAAATTCATCCGCAAAAGCCCCAAGGCCGGAACCGAGGACAAGTGCAATTTGAGGCTTCAGGAAAGTTTGCGAAGAAATGAAATCGGCGGCGAGCCCGGCGCGTTCGAATTCGCAGGGAAAAGCACCGGCCACAGATCCAGGAAGCGCAAACTCAGGAAGTTCAGGCGCCTCTCTTTCTGTCTTCTTCTTCGTCTTTCTCGGACTCATGAAAACATTCCGACGATTGCTGCAGACATCAAATTGGCCATTGTCCCGGCCAGCATGGCGCGGATGCCAAATTTGGCAAGCTGGCCGCGCTGTTCGGGCGCGAGCGCGCCGATGCCACCAATCTGAATGCCGATCGAACTGAAATTTGCGAAACCGCAAAGAGCGAAGGTGGCGATTGTGAAAGTGCGCGGATCGAGCGTGCTCTTTATTTCTCCGAGATGCTGGAAGGCCACAACTTCGTTGATGACCATGCGCGTACCGAGCAGATTGCCCATGGCCGTGCAGTCCCGCCACGGGATGCCGATGAGCCAGGCGACGGGCGCGAAGATCCATCCGAAAACGCTTTCCAGGCTCGAGGGGAACCAAGCGATCCAGTGGTGTATTCCTCCCATCATCCCATTGACCAGATAAAGCAGCGCGATGAAAGAAATGAGCATGGCGCCGACGTTGAGCGCGAGATGCAGGCCGTCCACGGTGCCACGCGAAATGGCGCCGAGAAAATTCGATTCCTTTTCCATCTCGGGCATTTCCACGCGGCCGGCAGTGAGTGGTTGCTCGGTTTCCGGCACGAGCATTTTGGCCATGAGTAGAGTACCGGGCGCGGTCATGATCACAGCGGTGAGCAGATGCTGTGCTTCGATGCCGAACGCGATGTAGGCAGCCATGATGCCGCCGGAGACGTGTGCCATGCCGCTGGTCATCACCACCATCAATTCGGATTTTGTAAGTTTATTGAGAAAGGGGCGGATGGTCAGCGGGGCTTCGGTTTGTCCCATGAAGATGCTGGCGGCGACGTTAAGCGATTCCGCGCCGCTCGCGCCCATCACGCGCGTCATGATCCACGCCGCAGCGCGAATGACGAGCTGCATCACGCCGATGTGATAGAGCAGCGCGAAAAAGGCAGCGATGAAAATAATCGTCGGCAAAACCTGAAACGCAAAGATGAAGTGCTGGGGAGAATCCTTAAGCCCCAATTCGCCGAAAACAAATTTAGAACCATAAAACGCGTAGCTCAGCAGCAGATTGACGTAATAGCCGGCGGCCTGAAAGATTCTGCGGCCAATCTCGAAACGCAGGACGAAGAAAGCGAAAGAGATCTGCAAGCCGAGACCCCAGAGAACGGTCTTGAGGCGGATGGCTTTTCGATCCGTCGAAAACAAGTACGCCAGACCAAGCATTGTGGCCAAGCCCAGCAATCCCGTGAATCGCCCCATGCG
>JBGQCW010000076.1:0-8102 GCA_041495565.1 Candidatus Acidiferrum sp. | reverse complement strand
GTCGCTCATGTCGCGCACGTGATTGCACAGCGCGCGGCAGGAAGAGTGCGACGCGATGAGCGGCGCTTTGCTGACTTCCAGAGCATCATAGAATGTCTTATCGCTGACGTGCGAGATGTCCACCATAATTCCCTGCCGGTTCATTTCGCGCACGATGTCCTTGCCAAAGTCTGTGAGGCCGTTATGAACCGGCTTGTCGGTGGAGGAATCAGCCCATTCATCGTTGTAGAAATGTGAAAGCGTCATGTAGCGGACGCCCAGATCGCCGAACATGCGCAAGACGCGAATGTCGTTCCCGATCATGTGGCCGCCTTCAACGCCGATGAGCGCGGCAATCTTTCCTTGTGCATGAGCGCGGCGAACCTCCTCCGCCGTCCGGCAGAACGCCATGTCCTTGGAATATTTCCGTACGTTTTCATGCACCGCGTCAATCTGGTCGAGTGCTTTCTGGACGGCCGGCGGGCCCATAATGCGGCCATCGATCCAGATGGAAAAGAAAATGGCGTTCATCCCGCCTTCACGCATCCGGGGAATGTCGATATGACCGTCGGGATTACGCTTGCCGAGGTCGTAGTCTTTCGAAAAGAAGCGTTGCGTGGTGTCATCGTGCGTATCGAGAACAATGGATGAGAAATGAAGTTTCTTCGCACGCTCAGCAATGTCATCAGCGGAAGCTGAAAATGCAACAAAGAAGCCAGCACACAGACAAGCGCTTACACACAAAAAGGCAACGACGCGGCGCATTGGTTTTCCTCCAGGTTGCGAATGGCGAAGAGAGTTTACCCTACAAGCCAGCCGAGAAGCGCCTGTTTCCAGGCGTCGCGGTTGACGGCGGCGATGGACTCTGTCAATGGAATGTTCTTGGGACACGCGCGCACGCAGTTCTGCGCGTTGGCACAATCCTGAATGCCCCCCGGCCCCATGAGGGCCACGAGGCGTTCGCTCTTGTTCATCGCGCCCGTGGGATGCATGTTGAAGAGCCGTACCTGGCTGATGATGGCCGCGCCGACGAATTTGCTGTGTTCATTGATCTGCGGGCAAACCTCCAGGCAGTTCCCGCAGCTGATGCAATTCGAAAGCGGATAACCCTGCTCCTGAATCTCGGGGGAAACGCGCGGTCCTTCGCCCAAATCATAAGTGCCGTCGATGGGAATCCACGCCTTCACGCGCTTCAAACTTTCGAACATGAACTGCCGGTCCACGGCCAGATCGCGCACCAGCGGAAATTTCGACATCGGCTCGATTCGAATGGGTTGTTCGAGCTGATCCACCAGCGCGGAACAGGCCATGCGCGCCCTGCCGTTGATGAGCATGGCGCAAGAGCCGCAAATCTCTTCCAGGCAATTCGAATCGTAAGTGATGGGCGTGGTCTTCTTGCCATCGCGCGTGATCGGATTCTCCGCGATGTCGCGCAAGCAGATGATGACGTTCATGGAAGGGCGCCACTTCAGGGAGAATTCTTCCCAGCGCGCCGGCTGCTTTGGTCCCGCTTGTCGCTTCACCTTTACGATGACTTGTTTTGCGTCTGCCATAGAGCCCTCTTATGGATCCGGCGAATGCCCCTCACTTCGCCGCGTCGTAACGGCGCGGACGCGGCGTGATCTGCGAAATATCCACCGGCTCGTACGTGAGCTGAATATCGTTGTTCACCCATTTGGCTCGCGTGGTCTTTAGCCACTTGGCGTCGTCGCGCTCTGGGAAGTCCGGTTTGTAATGCGCGCCGCGAGACTCGTTGCGTGCCAGCGCTCCCACGGTGACGACGCGCGCCAGAATGATCATGTTTTCCAAGTCGCGCGCAAAATTAAGCGTCTGGTTGGACCACCTCGTACGGTCGCTGAGATTGATTTTCTTATAGCGCTCCTGCAGCGCGCGAATCTGCGCGTCGGCCTTCTCGAGATTCTTATTGATCCGCGTCACGGCGACGTGTTCGGTCATGACGTCGCCAAGCTCGCGCCAAATCGTGATCGGATTTTCCGAGCCATCCTGCGAGAGGAGCGCTTGATTTTTTTCTTCCTGGTGTTTCTTCTCGCGATCAAAAACGGTTGATGCGGTGGCCTCAGCTCCCTCTTGAAGATTCTTGGCGTACTTCACCGCCGCCGGACCCGCAAGGCCGCCGCCAAAAATGCAGGAGACCAGCGAATTCGCGCCCAGCCGGTTGGCGCCGTGATACTGATACTCGCATTCGCCCGCGGCATAAATGCCCGGGACGCTGGTGCCCTGGTCTTCCGCATTCACCCAAATCCCGCCCATGGTGTAGTGCATCGCCGGAAAAACTTTCATCGGCTCTTCCCGAGGATTCACGCCGCAGAACTTTTCGTAGATTTCCAGGATGCCTTCGAGCTTGCGGTCCAGCGTTTCCCGCGGGATGTGCGTCACGTCGAGATACACGGCGGGCTGTCCGTCAATGCCCAGTTTTTCCTTATAAACGATGCGGTGGATCGCGCGCGTGGCGATGTCGCGCGGAACGAGGTTGCCGTACTTCGGATACCACTCTTCCAGAAAGTAGAACCGCTCGGCTTCAGGAATGCTCTTCGCCGCGCGCTTCTCGGCGGGATTCCGCGGAACCCAGACCCGGCCCCCTTCGCCTCGCGCGGACTCGCTCATCAGCCGAAGCTTGTCTTCGCCGGGAATCGCCGTCGGATGGACCTGAATAAATTCTCCGTTGGCATAGTCCACACCCTGCTGCAAGAGCGCGGATTGCGCCGAGCCGGTGCAGACGACAGAGTTCGTCGAGCGCCCGAAAATCGCCCCGATTCCGCCCGTCGCGAAAATAACGGCGTCGGCAGCGTAGGTCTTTACTTCCATGGAGCGAAGGTCCATGGCGCAGATGCCGCGGCACACACCGCTTTCGTCAATGACGGCAGAGAGAAAAGTCGAGCCTTCGAATTTATTGACCTTGCCCTCGGATTCGTGGCGGCGCACCTGCTCGTCGAGGGCGTAAAGAAGTTGCTGGCCCGTCGTGGCCCCGGCGAAAGCCGTGCGGTTATAGAGCGTGCCGCCGAAGCGCCGATAGTCGAGCAGACCTTCCGGCGTGCGGTTGAACATCACGCCCATGCGGTCGAGTAGATCGATGATGCCCGGCGCGGCCTCGCACATGCGCTTCACCAGCGGCTGATTCGCCAGGAAATCGCCGCCGTAGATCGTGTCGTCGAAATGCTTCGCGGTCGTGTCGCCTTCGCCCTTCTGATTCTTCGCGGCGTTGATGCCGCCCTGCGCGCAAACCGAGTGCGACCGCTTCACCGGCACGATAGAAAAGAGATCGACCGGTACGCCCGCCTCGGCGACGCGAATTGTGGCCATCAGTCCGGCCAGACCACCACCCACGACGATAATTTTTGGCTGTCTCATTTGGTTGGCAAGTATGCAGAAAAAGGATGCCAGTTCAGGCGGAAGCTTAGGATGATCAGGATCCCGACGATGCTAAATGTGATCCCGACAAGCGCACCGAAGCGTCCCGCGGCTCGCTGCGCCTTCACGGTAGCGGCGAGGCCCCACTTGCAGAGGAAATTCCAAATTCCTGCGCCGAGATGGAACGATGAAGCGAGCACGCCCACGACAAAAAATGCGAGGTACCACGGATTCTGCATGTCCTGCGCAACGTTCGCATAAGTCGACATGCCGTGCGTGAGCCAGCGTTCGGTATACAAGTGCCAGCCGATGTAGGCGAACGCGATCAATCCCGTATAGCGCTGCGCGGTGTAGAGCCAGTTCCCTACCCACGGATAAGCGGAAACGTTTGACTTGCCCTGCAGCCAGAGGTAGATGCCATATCCGCCGTGAAAGAGCATGGGAAGAAAGATCCCTCCCCATTCCACGATTAGACGGAAGGGGATGGTCTGTAACTCCTCGGATGTGGCGTTGTATTTCTCCGGACTTACGAGCGCAGCGCTGTTGGACCAGAAATGTTCGGCCAGGAATGCGCCAACGGGAAGTAACCCGGTAAAAGAATGAAGCTTTCTGAGGAAATAACTTGAGTCAGGCTGGGTTTCCGTTGCGGACATGCCCTCTCCGCCGCGTAAGTTCTTCCCGGCTTGCATGGAGCAAGGCCGAAGGAACGATGAGAAGCCGCGGCGAACTCAGTATAGGCAGATGCACTAAGGGATGCAAGTTGGACTGTTCTTTCAGCAAGCACAAACGATTTGAAAACTTCTTGCTGCGCCACGGCGATGCCCTGAAAATAGAGAATGGACGGATGGGATCCGCCCGGCCAATCCCCTGCTGGCTGCAGATCCACAAAAAACAAACTCCAGATGAGCGCAACCTCAGGTCTCGTCACCGAACTCGAACGCATTGCCACCGCCTTGAACGCGGACGACGGCAGTGCGTCGCAGTTCTCCCTCGCGCCGGTGGCGGAAAAAATCGCCAAGACTCTGTCCGTGCGCAAGGAGGAGGTCGCCATCATGGGCGTTTCGACGCGCTGGCGGCACCTGCATTTCCTGGTGCCGGAAGCTCTCAAAAACGTCGGTTTCATTCCCCTGTCGAGCAATTCTGCCCTGGCAGCGCGAACCGCGCGCGATAGCCGGCCCGAAATTGAAAACAATTTCACCGCGGCTCGTCATGCGACCGTATTCGAGGGAGTGAAAATCACCGCAGAAGCTGCGGAATCGATCCAGAAGATCATTAGTGCGCCGATACTCGCCGAAGGAAAGGTCGTCGGGGTCATTCAGATCAGCCGGAAGGGATCCACTGCAACGGGCGCCGGCCCCGATTTTACCGCCGCCGACCTCGGAAAACTCCTGGCGCTGTGCAAGCCGCTCGGAAAATTGTTGTTGCACCTCACCGGTGAATGAATTCGCTGCCTCGAAGCTTTCATCTCCCATTCACAGTGACGCTCTCCGCTCCGCCGCAAGGCTGTGAAATGCGTTGACACTGCAATACCTTCTTGTTACTTTTCCACAGCGAGTTTTTTTTCGCACTTACACTACTCACGGAGGCACGGCCAACCGGCACCATGGCGTTCGTTGCTAAGAAAATATTCCTCACCAAAGGCGTCGGTAAACATCGCGAAAGGCTTTCGAGCTTCGAGCTCGCCCTGCGGAACGCAGGCATAGCGGCATGCAACATCGTCCGCGTCTCCTCGATTTTTCCTCCCAACTGCAAATTGATTTCCCGCAGCGAAGGTCTCAAGCACATGAAGCCCGGTCAAGTGGCGTTTACGGTGATCAGCGAAAACTCCACCAAGGAAGCGCACCGGCTCATTGCTGCGAGCATCGGCTTGGCGCTGCCGAGCGACAAATCCATGTATGGATATTTGTCCGAGCACCATTCGTTCGGTGAAACCGAAGAAGTAGCGGGCGAGTACGCGGAAGAGCTCGCGGCGGAAATGCTGGCGACGACGCTGAACGTGGAATTTGATCCGGATCTCAGCTTCGACGAAAAAAAAGAAGTCTATCGCATCTCCAACAAAATCGTCCGCACCATGAACGTCACGCAATCCGCCGTGGGCGACAAGCGCGGCCTCTGGACCACTGTCCTCGGCGCCGCCATCCTCATCGGCGAAGACGACTAACTCAAAATCATTTTTTCCCCCAGGGCGCCGGCCTCTTGTTCCAATTGGAAATGCCCTCAACGAACAAGACTGTTGTGAGAAATCCACCCCCGAACAAGCTAAATGCCATGATAGTCAGTCTTGTGAGTTTCGCATCTTCCTCTTGCGTCAGATAGACGACGTGTCCATGATTGTTTTGTGAGTAGACTCTGCCTGAGAAGGTATCCGCTCGAACCGGCCGTGTTCGAGCGGATTGGTCCCAAACATAAAAGTTAAAGAACCATACGGCTAGGCCTGAAGTGCAAAGCATCAAGGCGATTAGCCGTGCGGGTTTCCTATACTTTTGGTTTCCCAAAGGAAGCTTCATATTTACCTTTGCGGCGTATGGGCAACTTAAGAGTTCGGGGAAACGTGCCTTCTATACATCCAGCTCGTACGCCGTCTTCAGCCACCATTTTACTTCCCCGTCGATTTGTTCTCTGGAAGCAAGTTCGATGCGGTGCGTGATGCGATCCTTCTTTGCAAGCCCGCCGGTATCGATCAGCCGCTTCAGCAGTTTTCCTTTGTAGTGCGTCAGTGCAAAACTAAGATCGATAGTGGGTCTCGCGGTGGTGGTTTGAGCCGCGGACTAGCTACGTTCGCTTGAAGTGGCCGATGCGCTCCAGCACTGCGCCAACGATCAACGGCAGCGCCACCGTGGCGTCGTCAAAGACTTCCGCGAATCGTCCGCCTTCTTCCGGCGGAACAAACTTTCCCCAGGAAACCGCTTCGGTGTAGGTGCTGCCGCTGAGCCCGCCCCAATGCACCGGCTCCGGGCAGATGCGCAGGCCGTAGTTGTAGCGCTTCAGTGGAAGCTTTTTGTAGCCGCGCCGTGCAAGCAATTCCGCGTAGACGCCGAATTGCTGCGACCAATTGCGCGGCACGCCGCCGCCCACCGTGAAAATCCCCATTCGTTTCGTGGCCAGCATAATATCCGCAAATTTCTCGAAATCCTCAAAGGGATCGAAACGCAGCAGCGGCCGCTTGTCTTTCTGCCGCGCGAACTTGTGCAGTGCGAAGTCGATGCCCAGCTCCGAATCGCTGAACGCCGGAACGAACACGGGAACATTATGCTGATATGCGGACTTCAGAATTCCCCGCCCTTGCGAACCCTTGTGCAAGTACTCGCCGATCCGCCGGTGAACCTTCCAGCTGCAAACAACGTCTTCCGCATCCCATTCGTCGAGGATGTGATCCATAACTTCCTCGACATGGTCGAGATTGACTTCCGGTTCCAGCGAATCGTAAACGCGGTTGTAGCCGGCCTGAAACAGCGCACGGTCATCCATTTTATCGTTGTAACGAAAATGCGAGTGACCCGTGGCTTCTACGAGGCCGTGGGCCATGAGCGCGCCGGTCGAGACGATGGCTTTCACGATACCGGATTCGATAAGATCGCAGAAAATCAGTCCCATCTTGCCGACGGTCAGCGCGCCGGAAAGCGTCATCACCACGAAGCAATCTTTGTCGCGCGCCATCGTTTCCAAAACGTCGGCAGCGTCGCCGATCTGCCGCCCCGTGAACGCCGTGTCGCCCATGGCGCGTACAAGTTCATCGATGGTGCGGCATTTCGATAAGTCCAACGGGAAAATCGGCCGGAGTTTGTCCTTCACCGGATCGTGCAGCACTCGTCCGGTCACCGTCTTCTTTTCCTGCTTCGCCATCGCATCTCCTCGACTGGCACAAAATGCTTTTCAATAAATCATCTGGCGGTGAAAAACTGCCAAATCTGCTTGCTGATTGATATTACAAATGCAGTACAAAAGATAGCGCAAAACGCGCGCCAATATTTTTTCTAGCTCATGTTAAACTAACTTTTATGGCAAACAAATTCACCATCGGCCTCGTGCAGATGAAATGCACGGCGAACGGCGGCGATAACCTCACGCGAGCGATCGAGAAAATTCGCGAAGCGGCGGCGCGCGGTGCGCAAATCATCTGCATGCACGAGCTGTTTCACGGCGAATACTTCTGCCGCACCGAAAACGCCGAGTTCTTCAATCTGTCCGAAGCCGTGCCGGGCCCGACCACGGAAAAACTGGCGCAAGTCGCCAAGGAAAAGAAGGTAGCTCTGGTTGTTTCTCTCTTCGAGCGGCGCGCTCCCGGCGTCTATCACAACACCTGCGCCGTGCTGGATGCCGATGGAAGTTTTCTGGGGAAATACCGCAAGATGCACATCCCGGACGATCCGCTGTACTACGAAAAGTTTTATTTCACTCCGGGCGATTTGGGTTTTCCTAACTTCGACACGAAGTACGCGCGCATCGGCATTCAAATCTGTTGGGACCAGTGGTATCCCGAAGGTTCGCGGATCACCGCGCTCAGCGGCGCCCAGGTCATCTTTTATCCCACCAGCATCGGCTGGCATCCCCATGAGAAGGCCCAATTCGGCGCGGCGCAACTCGATGCCTGGCGCACCATCCAGCGCGCGCATGCTATCGCCAATGGCGTGTACGTCGCCGTGGTCAATCGCGTGGGATTCGAAGGCCAACCGGAAAAAGGCGACCCGGGGCTGGAGTTTTGGGGAAATTCCTTCGTCGCCGATCCGTTCGGCCAGGTTGTTTCCCAAGCTTCG
>JBGQCW010000075.1:0-8103 GCA_041495565.1 Candidatus Acidiferrum sp. | reverse complement strand
GAAGTCAGTTCGAACCGCCCCGATTGCCTCGGACATCTTGGAATTGCGCGCGAAGTCAGCGCCATTTACAAACTCCCTCTCAAGGCGGTTCTGCCGAAACCTGCCGAAAGTTCCGCTAGAGCAAGTGATGCAATAAAAGTTGAAATTCAGTCGCCTGAGCTCTGCGGGCGATTCACGGCAAGAGTCATCCGCGGCGTGAAGATCCAGCCTTCGCCGAAATGGTTGAAAGACCGGCTCGAAGCCTCCGGCGTCGCCTCCATCAGCAACGTCGTCGATGTTTCGAATTACGTGATGCTGGAGCTGGGGCACGCCTTGCACGCTTTCGACTACGATAAAGTGCGCGACCACAAAATTGTCGTTCGAAAAGCCAAACCCGGCGAAAAAATCAGAACGCTCGACGGCGTCGAGCGGCAACTCGCGCCTGACAAAGAGCGCCAGCTCGATTCGAACATCTGCGTGATTTCCGATGGTGACGGATCGCGCGCCGTCGGCATCGGCGGAATCATGGGCGGCGCGGAAACGGAAATTTCGTTTTCGACGAACAATGTCTTGATCGAATGCGCCTGGTTCGAACCCGTTGCGATTCGCCGCGCCGCGCGTTTTCTGAAATTGCACACCGAAGCTTCCACGCGCTTCGGCCGCGGCGCCGATCCGGAAATGGCCGAATTGGCTTCGCGCCGCGCTGCGGAACTCATTTTACAACTTGCCGGCGGCGAATTGCTTTCCGGCGTCGTGGACGTTTATCCGGGAAAGCGCGCACCGAAGAAAATCCGCGTGACGCGCGCGGAAATTCTTCGCGTCATGGGCGCGGACGTCCCCGACAAAGAAGTGGAAGCAAGCCTCAGCGCCCTCGGATTCGCGCCCATTCGAATCGATCATAATCGCGGCGCGGAAGGATCCATTCTCGCGGCTTGGGAATGCGCGCAGCCCTCCTGGCGCGCGGAAGTCGAACGCGAAATCGATCTCATCGAAGAGATCGCGCGTATTTACGGCCTCGACAAATTTCCGCCGCGCTTGCCAGCGGCACACCAAGGCGCAGCGCGACTGCCGCATTACGAAGCCGAAACACGTTTGCGCGAGCGGCTCATCGGTCTGGGCTACCGAGAAATCCTGACGATTCCGCATGTCGCGGAAGAGCGCGACGCGCTGTTCCGGCCGGAGGGCGTCGCGCCTGCGCGTCTTGCGAATCCTCTTTCGGAAGAAGCGAACGTGCTGCGCTCCACCGGCCTTGTGACCATGGCCGCGGCGCTCGAATGGAACCTCAACCACGGCCAGCGGAATGCGCGGCTCTTTGAAATCGGCCGCCGCTACCGCTTGAACGGCCTCGCCGGCAAGGCGAGCGAGAAAATCGAGTCCGTCGAAACGCGCGTGCTGACCATCGGCGCGACGGGCGAAGCGCGCGAAATAAATCTTGACGAGTCCGCGCGTGAATTTTCCTTCGCCGACCTCAAAGGCGATCTCGACCGAATCGGCAAACTCGCGGGCGGCTTTGTCTGGCGCGACGGTGGGCCGGAGTGGTTGCACGCCGCGCGCCGTGGCCGTGTTGCGCTTGGAGCTAACGAAATCGGCGCGGCGGGCCAACTCGCCCGCCGAGTCGCCGAGAAATTGAAATTCCGCCAGGATGTTTTCCTTGCAGAACTGGAGCTTGATCCGCTGTGCAGCGCATATCGCGCAGCGAAGGATGCGCGGCGCTACGAACCGTTGCCGCGATTCCCTGCGGTCGAGCGAGACTTCTCGTTGCTGCTCGCCGATGGAACGCACTTCTCTGAAGTGGCGAAGGCCATCCAATCGCTCGGCATCGCGGAGATCACTTCGGTTGAAGCGACGGATCTTTTTCGCGGGAAAAATGTTCCCGTCGGAAAATATTCGCTGCTGGTGCGCGTTACTTTTCAGAGCCGCGAAGCGACGCTGACCGAGGCGCAGATCGGCGAATACAGCGGCAAAATCGTTGCCGCACTTGAAAAGCAACTCGGCGCGCAGCTCCGCGCGAGTTGAGTTTCTATTCGCGTCTTCCACCATACAAATCGGCAGCCGTAGGGACCCAGCACGCTGCGCCCTACGAGTGCGAGCGATGCTCGACATGATGGATGCGCGCTGTTTGTGCTATCTTCACGCATAGGAAGACCATGAGCGGGCCGGTGAAAGTGCAGATTTTCGGGCAAACGTACTCCATCCAGGGAGAGCTGGATGGGAAGTACGTGCAGAAGCTCGCGACGTTTGTGGATGAAAAAATGCACGCCATTGCTGATGTGACGAAAACCGTGGACACGCAGAAAGTCGCGGTGCTCGCGGCGCTGGCGATTGCGGATGAGCTTCACAGCACGCAGCGAGATCGCAGCGATAGCGAAGAGTTGCTGCGCGAACAAGCCGAGCGTTGCTTGACGCTTGTTGAGCGCGCGCTGAAACAAACCGCGTAGTCTTCGCAAGTCGAATTCGTAGAGACAAAGAGAGATTTCTCCCTCCGCTTCGCTGCGGTCGAAATGGCAGGTGTGGTTTGTGGTGATCACTTATTGGCTCCACTTCGTGGGAGTGCGGTCCCAGCGGTGGGGGCGGAGTTGGGTGTGGAGCGGCGCGGGCAATGGGCCTTTGTCGCTGACGGCGATGTTGGATTCGACGTGATGGCGCTTACGCATGCCGGGAATGGTGGTGCCGACGTCGGGATTGTTGAGGATGAAGCGCAGGGCCATTTCCGGCATGGTGGAGCTTGCCGGAACCAGCGGCTTGAGTTTTTCGGCGCGCGCGACGGTGGCCTTGAGGTTTTCAGGATTGAAATAACCGTTGCGCCAATCGCCCTTGGGCCAAGCGCTCTGAAGAGTGAGCGTGCCGGTAAGACTGCCTTCATCGAACGGGCAGCGAGCGATGACGGCGACATTTTTTTCGCGGCAAGCGGGGAAGAGTTCGTCCTCGGGATTCTGGTCGAAAATATTGTAGATGACTTGGACGGCATCGACGAAGCCGGCGCGCACAGCGCGAATGCCGTTGGCGGGCTCCCAGCGATTGAGGCTGATGCCGAAGGCGCGAATTTTCCCGCTGCTGCGAAGTTTTTCGGCGGCGCGCAAAACTCTTCCGTCCTCGAGCCAGCGGTCTTCCCAAGTGTGAAGCTGGATGAGATCCAGCGTTTCGACGCCGATGTTTTGCAAACTCTTGTCCACGTACTCGAAGATGTAGTCCGGCGGATAGGAATCGTCGAGAGAATATTCGGAGCGCGCGGGCCAGCGGCGATTTTTGGGCGGGACTTTTGTGGCGACGTAAAGTTTTTTGTCCGGTCCGCCGACGGCAGGGTTGTTTTTGTTGGCGCGTAGGATTTTTCCGAGAAGCTGCTCGCTGTGTCCGTCGCCGTAGGCCCAGGCGGTGTCAAAAAAATTGCAGCCGAGATCGACGGCGCGCTTTAGTGAATCGAGCGATTCGGCGTCTTGCGAGCCGGTCCAGCCGGCCATGCCCCACATGCCATAGCCAATCTCGCTGACATTCCATCCGGCGCGTCCAAATCGGCGGTAGTTCATGGCGTGCTCTCCTGAAGTGGAGGGCACATTATACGTGGGGAGCGTGGTAAGCGCGGAGCGCTGCCGTTCGGCATCGACGAGTTCCAGAATGGGAAGAGGGGGGTATACCCCCCGTCGCGTTGGAAAGAGTGCGGAAGTGATTGATTTGCAAGGGGTTGTGAGACTGCCGTGGGGCAAAAGAGTGCGCAAGAGTTTGAAACGAAAAGAGTTAGATCGTTGAACGTTGGAATGTTTGAACGTTGAAACGTTGGGAGTACCCACACACACCCGGGCATTTGTAAGGATGTCAAAGGAAAGAGGTTGCGGGAAGTGGCATTTGTAAGAGGATGAAAACAAAGAAGCTATTTTCGAAGAGGGAGAGGGGGGCAATTTGTAACTGTATGAAAATACAGGAGAGGGGCAAAAGGGTAGTGCGGAATCGTGATCCCGGCGCGATCTGTGGCGAATCCTTCGGCGCAGCTCAGGGTAAACGTTCACAACCCATGATAGCAGGGATGTATACTACTTGTCAATTTATATTTTAGTAGCGTTCGAATGGGATTGTAAGAGGTTGAAAATTCGTGAGTTGGAGGTCCCGATTGAAACGACCGGGATGCAGACTGTGTATTTGAAAAGCGGAAAGCAAAAAAAGGTAAGTTGAAAACAGGAATCAGAAACTTGAGAAAAAGGTGCGGTGAAGAAATGGAGGAAACGTCAGAAACCCCAAGTCTCCCGACCGGGTCGGGGTAGACGCCACCGGCACCCGGGGCACCCGGGTGTGCCACGATGCCGGCCTACCAAGAAAATTATCACGCACTATTGGTAACGAAGAGCGACGATGGGGTCCACGCGGGTGGCGCGGCGCGCGGGGATGAAGCAGGCTGCCAGAGCGACGACCACCAGCAAGCCAGCGACGCCAGCGAAGGTGAGTGGGTCGGTGGCGCTAACACCGAAAAGCAGAGTGGCCAAGAGCCGCGAGAAAGCGAGCGCGGCGAGAATGCCGATGGCAACGCCGAGAAGCGTGAGGCGGGTACCCTGTGCCAACACGAGACGCAGGACATCGCGGCGCTGGGCGCCGAGGGCGATGCGAATGCCGAGTTCCTGGGTGCGCTGGGTGACGCTATAAGCGATCAAGCCGTAGATGCCGACGGCGGCGAGCACAAGAGCGACAGCGGCAAAGATGCCGAGAAGAAGCATAGTGAAGCGCGAGCGGGAAAGGGAGTCCGCGAGAAGCTGGTCCATGGTTGCGACGCCGGCTAAGGGCAGTTCCGGATCCAGTTGCTGAAGTTCAGCGCGCGCTGCCGATGCCAGCGCGAAAGGATCGTTCGAGGTGCGCACCAGAATCGTCATTCCTGACATGACGAGCTCGGGGTGCGGCCAATAGACAGTGGGTTCTGGCGCGGCGTCGAGTCCCATCTGGTGGACGTCACCAACGACACCGATGATTTCCGACGGCTGGAGCTGATTCTCGACAAGACTTTTCATATGGATGGCGGCTTTCTGACCGAGGGGATTGACCCCGTGGAGATATCTGTCCGCGAAAGCCTGATTGATGATGGTCACGTGCTTTTCTTGGGCCAGCTCTTGCGCGTTGAAGAGACGACCGGCACGCAAAGGAATGTTCATGGTGCTGAAATAGTCCGGCCCGACAACGCGAACGTTGGCGACAGGAAGATCCATGAGCGATTGCTGCGGCTGGCTAAGGAGATGGACGCCGGTGGCGGCCCCGAGCCCGGTGAACGGAGGAAAGCTTTCCATGCTGGCGGAGCGGACGCCGGGGACCGCAGCGAATCTGGCGAGAAGCTGCTGGAAGAAAGCCATGCGCAATGGGTCTGTATCGTACTTGGAACGGGGAAGAGAGACCTTGAAGGTGAGGAGATGACTGGTATCAAATCCCGGATTAACACCAATCAAGCGGACGAAGCTGCGAATGAGCAAACCGGAGCCGGTGAGCAGGACGAGGGCCAAGCCAAACTGTGCCACCACGAAGGCGTTGCGCGCGAAGGCGCGGCGGTTTGCGGAAGAGGAGCCACGGCCGCCTTCTTTGAGAGTTTCGGAGATGCGCGAATTTGCGGAGATGTAGGAAGGGAGAAAACCGAAAAGCAAGCCTGCGAGGAGAGTTGCGGCGAGAGCAAAAGAGAGAACGCGCAGATCCATCGAGACGGAACTCAGGTCGAGGAGATTCCTGGGGCTGGCTGCCAAAAGAGCGTTGGAGCCCCAAACAGCGAGCATGACGCCGATTCCGCCGCCGATGAGCGCGAGGAGCAAGCTTTCCATCAATAACTGGCGCGCGATTCGCCAACGGCTTGCGCCAATGGCGGTGCGAATGGCCATCTCGCGCTCGCGACTGGCCGCGCGGGCAAGAAGCAGGCTGGAGACATTGGCGCAGGCAATCAGCAAGACGAGAGCAACCGCGCCGAAGAGGACCAGCAAAGCGGGACGCAGATCGCCGGAGATCTGCTGGCGCAGAGGTACGATGTTGACGCCCCAGTGCCCGTCGAAATCGGGATACTCCTGCTCCAGCCGGGAGGCAATGGCATTCATCTGGGACTGCGCCTGAGAATGAGTGGCGCCGGGATTGAGGCGCGCGACCACGGTTATGAAGCGGCCGATCTGCTTGTGATCGTGAAAGGACTGCGGAAACACAAAGGGGGACCATATTTGCGGTTTTGCGCCGGTGAGCGAGCCATCCTTGATGAACCATTGGAAATTCTGGGGCGCGACGCCGACCACGGTCTGGGGATGCCCATTCAGCAAAATGGATTTGCCGACGATGGCGGGATCGCCGGCGAAGCGCTCTTTCCAAATGCCGTAACCGAGAATGACGACGTTGTCGTGGCCGGGCTGGCCGTTTTCGGGAGTGAAACCCGGGCCGAGGATGGGATTGACTCCGAGCAAGGAGAAGAAATTCGTGGAGACGTCCTGGACGACGACTTGCTGGGGGTCGCCATTTCCGGTGAGATTGTCGCGCTCATCGAAAATATAAGCCATGCTGGAGAAGACGGTATTCCGGCTTTGCCAATCGAGAAAATTCGGGGGAGAAACAGTGTTGTGAGGATTGGGGTGCTGGGAATTGGTTTCCCAGACCATTACCAAACTATCCGGTCCGTGATACGGGAGAGGGCGAAGGAGGACGGAATCAATCACCGAGAAAATCGCGGTGTTGGCGCCGATGCCGAGAGCGAGAGTGAGGACGGCGACGGCGGTGAAACCGGGGCTGCGACGCAGCATGCGAAGCGCGTGGCGAAAATCGCGTGCTGCTTCGTCGAGCCAGCCGACGATATCCACTTCGCGAGTGTGTTCCTTAAGGCGGGTGGTATTGCCGAAGCGCTTTTGCGCTTCGTAACGCGCCTGCGCGGGCGACATACCGGCAGCTAGGTTGTCTGCGGTGCGCATTTCAAGGTGCGAGCGCAGTTCCTCATCGAGTTCCTGATCCAAGCGTTCTCTACGCAACATGCTTCGCAGGCGCGAGATCCACGACACGGTGCACCTTCCTTTCAGATCTTTCAGGCCAACTGAAGAACGTGGGCCACGGCTTGCGTGAGCCGCTCCCAGTTCTTTTCTTCTTCGGCAAGTTGTTTCTGGCCCCTGGCAGTTAACCGATAGTAGCGAGCGCGGCGATTGTTCTCTGAGCTGCCCCATTCCGCGGTGACCCATCCGTCTTGCTCCATGCGGTGGAGCGCGGGATAGAGAGAGCCTTCCTCAACGCGCAGGATATCCTTTGAAATCAGCTGGATATGAAGCGTAATGCCGTAGCCATGGAGGGTGCCACGGGCGAGGGTCTTGAGGACAAGAAGGGCCAGGGTACCTTGGAGAAGGTCATTCTTGGGCTTGAGCATGGCGCTCCTATAGATAGCTATAGGAAGAGACGGGACTCGGGCGAAAATGTTTCCAAGAAAATAGTATGCAATGGAGGAGGAAGCCGAAAGGATTGGCGGGCGGGAGTGCGCTTGTTGTGGGAGCGGGGCGGGGTTATGCTTCACTTCGGATTTTATGGGCAAGGAGATGGCGATGAAAATTCGTATGAGTTTGTTTGTGGCGGTGGCGATGTTGGTGGTGGGGGGAGTGGCGGCGGCTCAACAAGCGGCGCCGGCGGCGGGGGCGCAGCAGGCGCCGGCAAACGCGCAAGAGATGGCGAAGCTGGGGACGATACCGAATCCGGTGAGCGCGGCGGTGAAAAGCCAGCTGCCGCGGTTCTCCAAGAACATGGTGGCGGCCGCGGAGGCCATGCCGGCGGAGAAATACAATTTCAAGCCGACACCGGAGATGAACTCGTTCGGGCACCTGGTGATGCACATCGCGCAATCGAACAATTCGCTGTGCTCGAAGATTTCCGGGGCGGCGGCACCAGATGTGAAAATCTCCGACAGCGATCCGAAGGACAAGCTGGTGGCGGGGCTGAAGGCTTCCTTCGAATACTGCACGACGGCGCTGGAGAAGGTGGACGATTCGAAACTGGGCGACCAGATGATGCTGTTCGGCAACCATCCGTTCTCCCGCGCGGGGGTGCTGATCATCTTGAGCGACGATTGGTACGATCACTACGGCGCGCAGGCGATTTATCTGCGGTTGAACGGGATTTTGCCGCCGACGGCACAGCCGGAGAAGAAATAGGGAAATT